>JBAQXA010000378.1:0-3824 GCA_049299195.1 Nocardioides sp. | reverse complement strand
CGGCGCCGGCGAGGAGAACCGCAACGTCGCCCGGATGGCTGCGCTCCTCGCGGGCCTGCCGACCTCGGTCCCGGGCGTGACCGTCAACCGGCTGTGCGCCTCGGGCGCCGAGGCCATCGTCCAGGCCGGCCGAGCGGTGGCCGTCGGTGATGCCGACCTCGTGGTCGCCGGCGGCGTCGAGGGCATGAGCCGGGCCCCCTTCGTGCTGCCCCGCCCCGACGAGCGGCTGCCCAAGCAGCTCGCCCTGCACCAGACCACCGTCGGCTGGCGGCTGGTCAACCCCCTCTTCCCCGACGAGTGGACCCGCTCACTTGGCGAGTCCGCCGAGCGCGTCGCGACCGAGTTGGGCGTCACCCGCCCCGAGATGGATGCGTATGCCGCCCGCTCCCACCAGCGCGCCACCGCCGCCTTCGACGCTGGGCTGCACGACGGCTTCGTGTTGCCCGTGGGCGACCTCACCCGCGACGAGTCGATCCGGCCCACTTCCACCCCGGACACGCTGGCTGCACTCCGGCCCGCCTTCAGTGCGGAGGGCAGCGTCACGGCGGGCAACTCCTCGCCGATCAACGACGGCGCGCTCGCTGCGTTTGTCGGCTCGGCCGACGAGGTGGCTCGCCTCGGAGTTGAGCCGCTCGGCCGCATTGCCGGCTCCGCGACCGTGGCCGTCTCCCCCGAGCGCTTCGCGATCGCCCCGGTTCCGGCCATCACCAAACTCTTGGCCCGGACCGGCCTCACCCCGGCCGACATCGCCCTGTGGGAGATCAACGAAGCGTTCGCGGCCGTGGTGCTGAGCTGCCTGCGCCAACTGCCCGAGATCGACCCCGCACTGGTCAACGTCAACGGTGGTGCGATCGCGATCGGGCACCCGCTCGGGGCGTCGGCACCGCGGGTGATCGTCGATCTGTGCCGAGAACTCCGTCGCCGGGGCGGCGGCTGGGGCGTCGCCTCAGCCTGTATCGGCGTCGGGCTTGGTCAAGCCGTCTTGGTGCACGTCGACTGATTGACTGAGCAACGCTTCATGATGGGGCCCGTTGCCGGGCCACGCCTCGGGCTCAGCAGTGGGCCCGCACTGGACAGGAGACGCCCATGATCGGGGTCGAGGACTTCACCGACATCACCTATGCGGTGGAAGAGGACGCCTTCGCCATCATCACGATCAACCGACCGGAGCGTTACAACGCGTTCCGCGGCCGCACGGTCGATGAACTCCTCGCGGCCTTCAAACACGCCTGGGCGGACTCTCGGGTGGCCGCGATCATCCTCACCGGCGCCGGGGAGAAGGCCTTTTGCTCCGGCGGTGACGTCAAGGAGCGCGCCGAGACCGGCGGTTACGGCGAGACCGAGACCGGACTCTTCGAGATCCAGACGCTCCATCAGGTGATGCGGGCGATCCCCAAGCCGGTCATCGCCGCCGTCAACGGGGTCGCGGTCGGCGGCGGGCATGTCTTGCACGTGCTCGCCGATCTCTCGGTGGCCTCCTCGACCGCCCGCTTCGGGCAGACCGGGCCCCGCGTGGGCTCCTTCGATGCCGGCTTCGGCTCGGGCTACCTGGCCCGAGTGGTCGGTGAGAAGCGCGCCCGGCAGATCTGGTTCCTCCTCGACCTCTACGACGCCGAGACGGCCGAGCGCTGGGGACTCGTCAACGAGGTCGTTCCGCCGGAGGAACTGCTCGACAAGGCGCGCGAATACGCGCGCAAGATCGCGGCATACTCGCCGACCGCGCTGCGGTTCCTCAAGCACGCCTTCAACGCCGACACCGACCATCTCGGGGGGATCGGCAACGTGGCCTTCGCCGGGTTGGATCTGTTTGTGCAGACCGAAGAGGGCGCCGAGGGTGCGGCCGCCTTCACCGAGAAGCGGCCACCGGACTTTTCCCGCTTCCGCTGAGGCCAGTTGCCCGGGGATCCCGACCACCCCCGATATGTCGATCCATTGACCACCGTCACAGATCGGCCATACGATGCGGCATACCGCCGGACCAGCACGGGAGCGCCATGTCCACAGCGTCGTCTCCAGCATCGTCTTCAGGATCTTCTGCAGCGTCATCTTCTGGGTCATCTTCTGGGTCGACCTCGGGGTCGCCACTGTCACCCTCGGCCCATGCCGATACCTTCTGCCGCGATCATCTGCCGCCACGGGGCCTGTGGCCGGAGTTCCGCTACGACCTTCCGGGACTCGACTATCCCGACCGGCTCAACTGCGCCGTCGAACTGCTCGATGTCATGGTCGCGAAGCTCGGCCCCGATCGGCCGTGCATGCTCGCCCCCGGTGGCGAGCGCTGGACCTATGGCGACATGCTCCGCGCGGCCAACCAGATCGCCCAGGTGCTCGTCGAGGAGCACGGGGTGGTGCCCGGCAATCGGGTCCTCCTGCGCGGCCCCAACAACCCCTGGTTGGTCGCGTGCTGGTTCGGTGCGGTCCGGGCCGGAGCGGTGGTTGTCACCACGATGCCGATGCTGCGTGCCGGGGAGCTCTCCCAGATCGCCGAGATCGCGCGGGTCGACCTCGCGATCTGCGACAGCCGCTTCACCGACGAGCTCGCCAACGCGGGGATCGAAGATCTTCGCCTGATCGACTACGGACCCGGCAGCGGCCTCTCGGCGGCCATGGCCGCCAAGAGCGGCGTCTTCGAACCGATCGAGACGGCCGCCGACGACGTCGTCCTCCTCGCCTTCACCTCCGGCACGACCGGCCGACCCAAGGCCACGATGCACTTCCACCGCGATGTGCTGGCCAACGCGGACACGTTTTCGGCCCACGTCCTCAAGCCGACCGCCGATGACGTGTTCACCGGCACACCCCCGCTGGCGTTCACGTTTGGCTTGGGCGGCCTGGTGGTCTTCCCGATGCGAGTGGGGGCGTCCTGCCTGCTCGTGGAGCGGGCGACGCCCGATGAGTTGGCCGATCTGGTCGCCGAGCATCGAGTCTCGATCTGCTTCACCGCCCCCACGGCCTACCGGGCGATGCTCGCGTCGGGCAGCGCCGCGAAGCTAGCCACCCTGCGCCGAGCGGTCTCCGCCGGCGAGCACCTCCCAGTCTCGACCTGGCAGGCCTTCAAGGAAGCGACCGGCCTCAGCCTGATCGACGGGATCGGCGCCACCGAGATGTTGCACATCTTTATCTCGGCCGCCGACGCCGACATCCGCCCAGGCTCCACCGGGCGCCCGGTCCCGGGATTCATCGCCACGATCTTGGACGCCGACGGCGCCGAACTACCCGCCGGCACCCCTGGCCGATTGGCAGTGAAGGGCCCGACCGGCTGCCGTTACCTCGACGATCCGCGCCAGACCGTTTATGTGCAGAACGGCTGGAACGTCACCGGCGACACGTTCGTCCGCGACGACGACGGCTACTTCTGGTACCAAGCCCGCAGCGACGACATGATCATCTCCTCCGGCTACAACATCGCCGGGCCTGAGGTCGAGACTGCGCTCCTCGCCCACGGCGATGTCGTGGAGTGCGCGGTGATCGGGCTGCCCGACGAGGCGCGCGGTCAGATCGTGGCCGGGTTTGTGGTGTTGCGTCCCGGCGTCGTCGGTGACGCGGTCAAGGCCAAGGAACTGCAGGACTTCGTCAAGCGCCAGATTGCGCCCTACAAATATCCGCGGCGCATCGAGTTCACCGACGCCCTGCCCAAGACGGCAACCGGCAAGCTCCAGCGGTTCCGCCTCCGCAATGAGGCCGCAGGCCCCGGCTCTGCTTGAGCCTGCATCGGCTTGCCCTGATCCGACCTGTCCTGATTCGCTCTGTCCTGATTCGATCTGGGCCGTCAGCCGCCGTGGATGGTGGTCTCGGGTTGGAAGGCCACCCACGCGAACCAGAAG
>JBAQXA010000377.1:0-2940 GCA_049299195.1 Nocardioides sp. | reverse complement strand
GCCCAAGCGGCGGTAGTCGAAGTCGGCGTTGCCCGACTGGCGCTCCGCGTCGTTGAGGTAGGCAGTCAGGTTCTCCGAGATGAACCGATAAAAGAGCATCCCGAGCACGTAGGACTTGAAGTCCCAGCCGTCCACGCTCCCACGCATGTCGTTGGCGATCCGCCAGATGGTCTTATGAAGCTCTGCCCGCTCGATCTCCTTGGTCGCCACACTCACGCGCAGCAGTCTTGCACCCGCCGCCGACAGAGTTGGGCCAATGCTGAACAACCTTCGGTGATCGCTGCTGACCCAGCGCAGATGGCCAAGCGCACGATCTGACTGATTCGCGCATTCGACCCCCTGGGGGCGGGCTAACGTAGCGTGTTCAGGCGACGCCACACACGACGTACGGCCGTCGGAGCGGATGAGGAGACCTTCAGGTGGGCGTGCACGTGACTGTCGAGGCCACCACTGTGCTTAGTTACGCCATGGCCCACAATCGTGTGCCCGTCATCAGCAAGGTCGAACTCGTCAGCTCTATCGACGCGCAGAACGCCCAGGTGCTCGTCGAGATCGTTGACGAAGAAGGCCCGGTTTCGCACGAGTTTGAGCGATCGGTAGAACTCTCGGCAGGCAGAGCCACGGTGCTTAACGAGCCTGAGGTTCGGCTCAATCCGGCGGCTCTGCTCCAAGTGCGCGACCAGCGTCCGGCCACCATCAGGGTGTCGGTGGTCCACGAAGGAGAGACGCTCGGGTCCTCCGAGACGCAGGCGATCCTCCTGTCTGGCACTCAGTGGCTGTCCCGTCCTCCGGGTTTGGCCTTCGAGATACTTCCGGCGTTCGTGATGCCCAACGACCCGGCGATCGGCAGCCTGCTCAACGACGCTGCAGTGCTTCTAGAGCGCGACACCGGCAGCCCATCCATGCAGGGCTATCAGTCGGGATCGGAGCGCGTAGATGAGGTGGCACGCGCAATCTGGCAGGCGGCGCAAGCACGGGAGATCCGGTACGCCGAAGCCCCCGCAAGCTGGTCTGACATTGGGCAGAAAGTGCGCACTCCGGCAGAGGTACTGGAGGGCAAAGTCGGTACTTGCCTGGACACCACGGTCGTCCTGGCAGCTGCCCTAGAGCAGGCGGGGATCCGTCCACTGCTGTGGCTCATCCAGGGACACGCATTTCTGGGCTACTGGCGTGAGGAGACTGCACTCGACGCCATCGCATACCCCGATGCCACGGAGGTGATGAACGACATCGACCTCGGCCGGATGCGCCTGATGGAGACGACAGCGGTCACGAAACGCGAGCCGACTATCGAATTCGTCGAGACACACATGCTGGCGCTGACCCGCCTGCGCGACGACTTCGACGCCGTACTTGCGGTGGTGGACGTCTGGACAGCCCGCCACGTCGGCGTCGTTGCTCTTCCGGTCCGACGCACAACAGATGAGGGCACCGTCCAGATTGTCGAGTATCACGCGAGCGCCCAGGGCGCCCGGACCCTCGTTTTCGAACCCCACGCAAAGAGCGAGCCGCACGAGAGCGGACCCGTCGCACCACCGCGGGTACAGCAGTGGAAGAACTCTCTGCTGGATTTGAGTCTGCGCAACCGGCTGATCAACTACACCGATCGGGCCGGCGTAAAGCTGCGCGTCCCCGAGGGTCGGCTGGGGGAGCTCGAGGACCTCGTCAGTGGTGGCCGACCGATTGCCCTGCGCCCAATGGATCAGATCGAGGAGGTCGACCGGGCGCGTGGAGTTGAGTCAGCCGCTGATCTACCCGATGAGCGGCTGGCAGCGCAGATGATCGACAAGCAGGCGGTCTACTCGAACGTCCTGGCCGGCGCCTACACCACCCGCATGCGTGGCCTGGCCTACAGAGCCAGGACCATCCAAGAGGAGACCGGCGCCAACAACCTCTATCTAGCGCTGGGTTCGCTCGTCTGGTCTCTCGATGGCAAGCCACTTCGCTCCCCGCTCATCCTGGTGCCCGTGCGCCTGACCACCACCGCACGTGGTCAGCTTTACCGCCTCCAGCTGGACGAGAGCGGTGGTAGCACACCCAACTACTGCTTGCTCGAAAAGCTGCGGCAGGTCCATGGCCTCGTGATTCCGCAGTTGGCTGAACCGGAGCAGGACCTCTCGGGCGTCGACCTTGAGGCAGCTTTGCACGCCACCCGTGTCGCCTTGGCCGCCAAGGGATTGCCGTACCACGTGCAGAACACCGCCGACCTCTCCATCTTGCAGTTCGCCAAGTTCCGGCTTTGGAAGGATCTCGACGAGCATTGGCAGTCGCTGATGAGCAACTCGCTGGTCCGCCACCTCATCGAGACGCCGACCGAGCCGTACTCCGATCCGGCGGAGCCCCCTGACGACACTGCTGACCTCGACGCTCTCGATGCGACTTGTCCGGTGCCGGCCGACGCTTCCCAGCTGACCGCCGTTGCCCATGCAACAGCTGGGTGCACGTTCGTCCTCGAAGGACCTCCCGGCACAGGCAAGTCACAGACGATCACCAACTTGCTGACTCGTGCGGTCGCCGAAGGCAAGCGAGTGTTGTTCGTCGCCGAGAAGCGGGCGGCGCTAGAGGTCGTCTCGTCGCGATTGGACTCGGTCGGCATGGGGGCGTTCTCGCTCGACCTCCATGACAAAGCCTCAAAGCCCACCGTCGTGCGCGCGCAGATCAAGCAGGCACTTGACCATGTTGTCCCTGTGGACGCCCAAGGCTTGGCCGCGCAGGAAGAAGACCTCCGCTCGAGCCGCCGAACGCTGGCCAGCTATGCAGATCGCCTGCATCAGATAAACCCAGCGGGCCTCTCCTACTACTCCGCTCGGACTGCGCTCCTAGCCTTGGGTGAGGACCGCGATGCTCTTGCGGTCCCACGGTCGTTGTTAGCGAACCCTCAGTCGCTCGATCGCGTGCGTCAAGCACTCGCAATTTTGCCTGACTCTGCTGATCTCACCC
>JBAQXA010000376.1:0-1865 GCA_049299195.1 Nocardioides sp. | reverse complement strand
CTCATAGGCCAGCACGGCCGCATCGCGCTTGGCCGGGTCGGCCGCCTTGCGCGCCAGCGCGTCCCACTCGTCATAGAGCCGCAGGACCTCGGGGCCGAAGTCGATGTTGAAGGACTGCTTCGGCTGCCGACGCACATAGAGCCAGCGCAAGATGGGCGCCTCCAACACCGAGAGCGCATCGGTCGCAGTCGGCACGCCACCGCGCGAGGAGGACATCTTCGACATCCCCGCGAAGCCCACAAAGGAGTAGCCAAACCACGAGGGCCGCGGGTAGTTCCAGATCTGCTCGACCAGGTGATGGCCCACGGTGAACGACGACCCCGGCGAGGAGTGATCGGCCCCGGCAGGCTCGAAGTCGACACCCTCATAGGCCCACCGCATCGGCCAGTCGACCTTCCAGGCGAGCTTGCCTTCGTTTTGCGTCGTCAGGTTGGTGCTGCCCTCGAAACCACACGACGCACAGCGATAGGAGACCTCCGTCGTCGCCTCGTCGTAGGCCGTGATGGTCACGGTGTCGCGGTTGCACTCGCGGCAGTAGGGCTTGAAGGGGAAGCGGCTCAGCGGATCCCGGGCGTCGCCGCCACCCTCGTCGTCGTCCTCATCCGGAGTCGGTTCGACCTTCTTCGTGCGGTACTTGCTCATCACCGCGTCGATCTCGTCGCGCCGAGCCACCGCCTCAAGGATCTGCTCGCGGTAGTCACCGCGGGTGTACTTCTCGGTCTGGTGGAGCTCCACCATGTCGCAGCCCAGCTCAGTCAACGCGACTTGCAGGGGCTCCTTGAAGTGGTCGGCCCAGCTCGCATGGCACTCCCACGGGTCCGGAACCGCCGACAGCGGCCGCCCGATGTGGGTGTTCCAGGACTCATCGACGCCAAACGGGACCTTCCGGAACCGGTCGTAGTCGTCCCAGCTCTGGATGTGCCGCACGGGCACTCCGCGACGCGCGATCTCGTCGGCCACGAAGTGCACCGTGAGGAACTCGCGCAGGTTGCCGAGGTGGATCGGGCCACTCGGGCTGATCCCGGACGCACACGTCACCACCGGCTTGCCGTCGGCGTGCCGGATGGCCTGATCGGCCGCCCGGCTGACCCAGTCAGCGAGCTCTCGGGGTGCCTTCTCGTGCGCGTTCACGGCCCCGAAGTTACCGGAGGATGCGGGTCCCACCCGTATCGTTACCGCGTGCTGAGCATGTCGTCCTCCCTGCCCTCGCTGGCGACCAACAGTCTGGGCGACCTGCCCGCACAGCTGGTGATGCCTTACCTCCTCGGCCTGGATTGGATGGACCCCAACTGGCTGCTCGACCGCTTCGGCGAGCAGATGTTCTGGGTCAGCATGGCGATCGTCTTCATCGAGTGCGGACTGCTCTTTCCGATCCTGCCCGGCGACTCGCTGCTGTTCTCGGTCGGCATGTTCATCAATCGGGCGGAGGCCGGGGAGCCCGGCATCCACATCAACATCTGGACGGCCTGCCTCCTGCTGAGCATCGCGGCCTTTGCGGGCAACGTGACCGGCTATGAGATCGGGCGGGCGATCGGCCCCTCGCTCTATGAGCGCAACGGCAGGTTCTTGCGCAAGGAGTACTTCGACAAGACCCACGACTTCTTCGACCGCTACGGCAACCGCGCCCTCGTGTTGGGCCGCTTCGTGCCGATCGTGCGCACGTTTATCACCGTCGTGGCGGGCGTAGGACGCATGGATCGGCGCCGCTTCTTCACCTGGTCACTGGTGGGTGCGGTGCTGTGGGCGGTGGGCGTGACCCTGCTCGGCTACTTCCTCGGCGGCATCCCGTTCCTGCAGCGCAACATCGAGGCCGCCCTGCTGGCCATCGTCGGCTTCTCGGTCTTGCCGATGGTGTGGGAGTGGTG
>JBAQXA010000375.1:0-3127 GCA_049299195.1 Nocardioides sp. | reverse complement strand
GGTGCTGTCGGGACGGGCCGGGTTCGAGCTGATCGCCAAGGCCATCGCCTCGGGCATCGGCACCGTCGTCGCGGTGGGGGCTCCCACCGGTCTGGCGGTGCGTCTGGCCGCGGAGGCCGGCCTGTCTCTCTTCGGCTTCACCTCGCCGACCCGCACGGTGCAATACGCCTGATCCGGCAGCGCGGCGTGGCTCGCAGGGGTATGTCGGTGGCGAGCCTTAAGTTCAAGGGGTGCGGCTCCTCCACACCTCCGATTGGCACCTCGGCAGGTCCTTCCACCGCGAAGGCATGCTGGGCCATCAGTCGACCTATGTCGACCACCTGATCGAGGTTGTCGAGAGCCAGGCGATCGATGTGGTGCTCATCGCGGGCGACGTCTATGACCGGGCGCTGCCCTCGGTTGACGCGGTGGCACTTGCAGACGAGGCCTTCGCCCGCCTCGCCGCTTCACGCGCTCGGGTCGTGGTGACCAGCGGCAATCACGACTCGGCGGAGCGCTTGGGCTTCGCTTCCCGGCTGATCGACGCAGCGGGCGTTCACGTGCGCTCACGGTTGAGCGAGGTTGGCACCCCCGTGCTCCTTCACGATGCGCACGGCCCGGTTGCCTGTTATGGCATTCCCTACCTCGATCCCGAGAGCACGCGCTCGACCTGGGAGCTGCCGGTTCGGTCGCACGAGGCGTCGCTGACCGCTGCGATGCAGCGCATTCGCAGCGACCTCGCGGTGCGGCATACCCAGGCCAGGACGCGCAGCATCGTCCTCGCTCATGCGTTCGTGGCCGGTGGAGCGCCGAGCGAGTCGGAGCGGGACATCGCGGTGGGCGGTGTCGACCGGGTGCCGATCACCACTCTCGACGGCATCGACTATGTGGCCCTCGGCCATCTGCATCGGCCTCAAGTCCTCACCGACCGGGTGCGCTACAGCGGTTCACCGCTGGCCTATTCGTTCTCAGAGGCGGGCCAGGTCAAGGGCTCCTGGCTGATCGACCTAGGAGCCGGCGGAGAGGTGACGAGCGAGTTCCTTCCCGCGCCGCTGCCCCGCCCGCTCAGTTGCATCCGGGGCCGTCTCGATGAGCTGCTCTCCCGACCCGAGCTCAGTGCCTCGAGTGATCACTGGGTGCACGCCACCCTGACCGATCCGCTCCGCCCCCGTGCCGCCATGGAGCAGCTCCGCTCACGGTTCCCCCACACCCTGGTCCTCGCCTTTGAGCCGGAGGGCGCGACGCCGCATCCGGCCGGACTGCCGCGCGATTCCACGTTGAGCGGTCGCTCCGACTTGGGCACCACCCTGGACTTCGTGGCCCACGTGCGCGGTGTGCCCGCCAGCGCGGCGGAGAGCGCCCTGCTCGACGAGGCCTGCACGTGCGTGCGGGCAACCAGTGAGGCCACCTGATGAGGCTGCACCGACTGCGGGTTACGGCGTTCGGCCCCTTCGCCGAAACCGTCGAGGTCGACTTCGACCGGCTCAGCGACGCGGGGATCTTCTTGCTGTCCGGGCCAACAGGTGCCGGCAAGACCGCCCTCCTCGACGCGGTGGCTTTTGCCCTCTATGCGGAGGTGCCGGGCGACCGCAACGTGGCGAAGCGGCTGCGCTGTGACTCAGCGCCGGAGCTGCTCGCCCCCGAGGTGACCCTTGAGGTGACCCTGCGCAATCGCCAGCTGCGGATCACCCGCTCTCCCGCGTGGCAGCGACCCAAGCGCCGTGGCACAGGTCAGACGACCCAGCAGGCCAAGGTGGTGCTCCAGGAGCGGCTCGCCGGTGGCGGCTGGGTGACCAGGTCCACCCGGATCGATGAGGCGGCTCTCCTTCTCGGTGATCTGCTCGGCCTCACCCACGCACAGTTCTGCCAGGTGGTGATGTTGCCTCAGGGGCGGTTCCAGGCGTTTCTGCGGGCCGGGGGCGAGGATCGCCAACGACTGCTGCAGCGGCTGTTTCACACCGGGCGTTTCGAGGCGGTCGAGAAGTGGCTCGCCGAGCAGCGCCGCAGCACGCGTCGCGCTGCGCAGGAGGCGCACAGCACGATGCTCTCCACTGCCCATGCGCTGGCTCGCGAGTGCCCTGCCGCAGACCCGATGCCGCTGGCGGAGGCCGAAGTGCTGGTGTGGGCCGAGGGCGTCGCCGACCGCCTCAAGGTGGAGGCCGCGCAGAGCCAGTCACGGCTCGAGCGCTGGCGCATCGTCAACGACGGCCGTGAGCGGGCCCACCGGGGTGCTCTCGAGCTGGACCAGCGTCAGGCACGACATCGGCAGGCCCTTGAGGCTCTCGACGCCCTCCTAGCCGCCAGCACTCTGCAAGAGGCCAGGGCCGAACAGTTGCGGCGTGCGGAGCGCGCCGATCCGCTCATCGTGCTGGTCGATCAGCAGCGAGTCGCTGCCGCCGAGGTTGCCGACGCACGCACCCAGGTGCGCGCAAGCGCCGCGCGCGACCACACCGCGCAATCACTCCCTGACGCTTCCGCCACGCACCAGCTTGTCGATGTTGTCCAGGGCCTCGACGAGCTCGAGCGAGCGCTGGCGACCTTCCGGGCGCTCTCCCCGCTAGCCGACCAGGTCGAGGCGCTCAGCTCCGAGTTGGCCGCCGCAGCGGGTGACGCAGCGCGCAGCCACGACGCATGGCTCCAGGCCCAGACCCGCGTGTCGGTGTGTGCTGGCCACCAGGAGGCACTGACCGGAGAACTCATGGCCGCGCAGACGGCGACGGAGCGTCTCCGTGAAGTCTCCGAGGAACACAGCGAACTAGTGGCGTGGCATGCAGACTTCACCACACTCGGGCGACTCCGGCACCAGCATGGCGAAGTGCAGCAGGAGTTGTTGAGGTGCCGCGAGATCTCTGTGAGCTGCAAAGAGACCTGGCTCAACCTTCAGCAAGTGCGGATCAGCGGGATGGCGGCCGAGCTCGCCGGCGCTCTCGCTGCGGGCTGCCGCTGCCCCGTCTGTGGCTCCGCGGAGCACCCGCACCCGGCCCGCCCAAGCAGTTTCGCTCCTGATGCCGTCGACGAACGTGCCGCTCGCAAGAGCTACGAAGACGCCGAGTCCCTGGCCCAGGCCGCGCGCGACCAGCAGGTGGGGCTGAGCACCCGAATCTCCGCTCTGGCCGATCAGCTCGGCACGCGCGACGAGGCCGAGGTC
>JBAQXA010000374.1:0-5143 GCA_049299195.1 Nocardioides sp. | reverse complement strand
CGCTTGCCTCCCACTCCCCGTCGTCCACGATGTGGTAGAGCACGTTGATGCAGATCACCGCGTCATAGAGATAGCCGGGCTGCCAGTCCTGCAGTGCACTGACCGCAAACCTGTCGCCGGGTTGCGCCGAGGCCGTTGACTCCTCGATGCCCACCTTGCTGGTGTCGATCCCGTCGACCCGATAGCCAAACTTGGACAACTCCCGCGAGAAGACGCCACGACCGCACCCGGCATCGAGCACATGCAGCGGGACGTAGGCATCCCACGCGTAGTCGAGAGCCTCGGCGATCCGAGCCGTTTGGACGGCATAGAGAAGGGCGTTGAGCGACTCGGCAAAGCCGATCGAGCCACCCGACCCCAACGACGACGCCGTCGCATGACGGTCGTCCCAATAGGTCCGAGCTTCGTCTGCCGTAAACACCTCGCGCGTCACGTGCACACACTATCCAGAGTCGACGCTCCAGCAGTCGAGCGCCTAGGAGTGGCGGGCTTGAGAGCGCGGGTTAACGCGTCAGGCGTGCTTGCGCACCGGCCCGGACGACTGCCAAGCCTGCACCTCGGCGTGCGCGGCATCGAGCTCGACGCGCACTGCGTCCAGCTCAGCCTCAAGCTCGGCGACCCGCACCACGGCCGCCGCCGCGCGCTGCTCGGACTCCTCCAGGCGCGCCGCGATGGAGAGGGCCGTTGCCTCGGCTGCCTCTGCTCGACGCATCTCCTGCTCGTGCTTCTTGCTGGCCAGCGCGGCCCGCCGCTGTGCGGCACCCAGCGCCGTCTCCAGCTCCGCCATGGCGGCCTGAAGCTGGGCAATCTCGGCCTGCCGATTGCCGAGTCGTTCGACGAGAACCTCGCGGAAGGACTCTTCCTCCGTCGCCCGAGCGGCAGCCAGTTGCTGGTAGTCATGCGCCAGATCGGCGCGCTCGCGCGCGGCACCCAGCCGAGTCAGCCGCACCTCGCCGTAGGTCAAGAACGTTGCCAGCACTCCAAGGAGTACGGCGCAGGTCGCCGAGGCGACGATCAGCAGCGGTGTGCCCAAGGTCACGGCATAGCCCACGAAGGCGGCTGCGATGACAAGGGAGGCGACCGCCACGGTCAAGCGAGCGCTGCGCTCGCGGCGGCGATTCGGAGGGGAAGATGCCATGGCGCTCAGCGTAGGGTCGGCGGACCCGCAGAAGGTGCCGACACGCTCAACTTTCACATGCGCACCATTCTTCACAGCAAGCACAGCGGACCCACCGTCTGCCGCGACGAGCCGAAGGGCTACTCCGCGGGCGCGCGGCAAGATCGCTGCAAGAACAGCGCCGAGGCGAGCATCACGATCCCACCCACCGCCGCCAACCCGGCCCGGAGCGCGCGCTGGTCGGCGAGCTCCACGTCCACCCACAGCCAGCTGACGGCATACCCCGCATAGCCTCCCGCGATCAGGGCGGCGATCAGGGCCGAGGCACGAGCGAGGACCAACCGGCTCACCGCTTGTTGAAAGTCGGCTCGCTCGAAGTCGAGGGGCTGGTCGGGACGCTGCAGCGCTCGCCACGTCGATCGAGCGACCGCCGCCAGCACCGCCGCAGCAAAGAACGGCGTCGCCACTTGGAGCCACGTGACGGTCGGGGCGACCCAGCCCACGCGCTCGCAGACACCGCGCACGAGCCAGCCGGCGATCAGACCAACGACCCCGAAGCCGGTGAGCGCCGCCGGCGAAAGGGGCGCCAACGGACGGCGCGCCGGATCCGGTTCAGGAGGGCTCACTGCGCGGTCGGGTCGTTAGCGGGTGTGCAGCGCGAGATCGTCGCGGCGGTGAATCGACTGATCGGCCACCGCTTCCAGCAGCTCCTCGACCGGACCGGAGTCGGGCAGCACCGCGTCCGGCTCCAGGTCGTGCCAGGGCTGCAGGACGAAGGCGCGCTGGGCGGCGCGGGGATGCGGCAGCACGAGGCGCTCGTCGTTGGCCCGACGCTCGCCGACCACGATGAGGTCGACGTCGAGGGTGCGCGGCGCGTTGACCTCATCGAACTCTCGGATCCGGCCGTAGGCCGACTCGATGGCCATCGCGCGATCGAGCAGGCGATGCGCCGGCATGGTCGTGTCGAGCAGAACCACGGCGTTGAGGTAGCTCTGGGCATCGGGTGGACAGTCGATCGGGGCGGTCTCATAGACCGGGCTCACCGACGTCACCCACACATCGGGGGTGTCCTCCAGCGAGTCCACCGCGCCCTGCAGGCTGGTCATCCGGTCGCCGAGGTTGGCACCCAGCGCGATCACGACGCGACGGATCGGCCGCATCTCGCCGGTCAGCGTCTCCGCGTCGATCAAGTGCGGGTTGGGGGTCTCAGTCATGGGATCTCCGTTTCGGGTCGATCTTCGGACAGGCCGGGTCGATCTGAGCGAGGTCCGCTGGCCCGATCCCGTCGGATCGTCAGCATCACGTCGCCGAAGGCGGTCGGAATCGGGGCTTGCGGCTTGTGCAGACGCACCTCGACTCCCTCCACGAGTGGGACTTCCAAGCAGACATCCGCGATCCGGGCGCCGACCTTCTCGACCAGATCCACCGGATCACGCTCGACCGCCGCCTTGACCGCCAACACGAGACTCCCGTAGTCGACAGTGTCTTTCAAGTCGTCGGAGGCCGCGGCAGTTCGGGTGTCGACCGCGATCACCAGATCGACGATGAACGGCTGGCCCTCGCGGCGCTCGTCAGCAAAGACACCGTGGTAGCCGAAGCACTCGATACCCGTGATCGTGAGCGTGTCCCAGCCCCTCGCGTGCATGTCAGCCATGTTGCTCCTCCCCCGTTGCAGCCACGCCTTGGTCGTATGCCGCCAAGACGGCGAGGGCGTCTCGACTCGCCCCCACGTCGTGCACCCGCACGCCCCACACGCCCGCGCGCGCCAGCAGAAGCGTGAGCGCCACACCGGCATACTCCCGCTCGCTCACCGGACGCGGAGTGCCATCGGGCTCGGCGAGCAGCGCCCCGAGGAACGCCTTGCGGCTGGCTCCCACGAGCAGCGGGAAGCCGAGTCCGGCGATGCTCTCCAGCGAATGGAGGAGCGCCCAGTTGTGAGTGGGGGTCTTGGCAAACCCGAGGCCGGGGTCGAGCACAATCTGACTCGCCTCGAGCCCGGCGGCGAGCAACGCGTCCACGCGCTCTTCAAGCTCGGCGCGGACCGCGGCCACCACACCGCCCGGAGCGTCATAGATCGCGAGGTCTTGCATCCGGGCGCTGTGGGCTCGCCAGTGCATCGCCACAAACGGCGCGCCGCTCTCGACCGCAACCGCCGCGATCTCCGGGTCGGCCAAGCCACCCGAGACGTCGTTGATGATCGTGGCGCCATGGTCCAAGGCCGCCGCGGCGACGCTGGCCCGCATGGTGTCGACCGAGACGATCGCTCCGGCCTCCGCGAGCCCGGCGATCACCGGGAGCACCCGCTGGCGCTCGAGTTCGGCCGAGGCGCGCTCGGCACCAGGACGCGTGGACTCACCGCCGACATCGATGATGTCCGCCCCGTCGGCCAGCAGCCGCAGCCCTTGGGCGATCGCGGCTTCGGGGTCACCCCAGAGACCACCGTCGGAGAAGGAGTCCGGCGTGACGTTGAGGATGCCCATGACGACCGTGCGCCCCGGGCGAGGCAGGCGCGGCGAGGACTCCACCGAGGTCACCGGCTATTGATCAAGGACATGGCTTCGGCGCGCGTCGCGACGTTGTGCATGACGCCGCGGACGGCGCTGGTGATCGTCCGGGCACCCGCCTTCCGGACCCCGCGCATGGTCATGCACAGGTGCTCGGCTTCGATGACCACGATGACGCCGCGCGCATCGAGGAGGTCGACGAGAGCATCGGCAACTTGGGTGGTCAGCCGCTCTTGGACTTGGGGACGCTTGGCATAGACATCGACCAGGCGCGCCAGCTTGGACAGGCCCGTGATCTTGCCGTTGTCGGCCGGGATGTAGCCGACGTGTGCGACGCCGGTGAACGGGACCAGGTGGTGCTCGCACATCGACCAGAGTTCGATGTCGCGAACCAGCACCATCTCGTCGTGCCCGATGTCGAAGGTCGTGGTGAGCACGTCGGCGGGGGTCTGCCGCAGCCCGGCGGTCAACTCGGCATACGCCCGAGCCACGCGAGCGGGAGTGTCGCGCAGACCCTCGCGATCCGGGTCTTCACCGATCGCAAAGAGCAACTCGCGAATCGCGGCCTCCGCTCGGGGGTGATCAAAGGCCGCGATCTCCTCCGGCCGCCGATCCGGACAGGCGATGGGGTCGGTCATGGCGCCGTAGGAGCGGGAGGGGCCGGCGGAGCGGGCGGTGCGGGCGGGGACAGAGGAGCCTGAGGGGTAGGCGCGAGCACCGCGGCCTCGACCGTGCCGTTGGCGGCCGCGCGATCGCGAATCTCCTGCGGGACCTCGATCGGCGGGATGCTCGATGCCTTGCGCAGGGGCGATCCCGTCCAGGCCGGTCGCGCCGGCCGACGGCGCAGCGGCTCGAAGACGCGGGCGACCTGCTCCTTGTCGAGGGTCTCCTTGTCCATGAGTTCGAGCACCAGCGCGTCCAAGACGTCGCGGTTCTCTTCCAAGATGTCGAAGGCTTCTTGATGCGCCGTGGCGAGCAACGCCTTGGTCTCCTCATCGACGATCGCGGCGACGTCTTCGGAGTAGTTGCGGGCATGGCCGAAGTCCCGCCCAAGGAAGGGCTCGGAGTTGGAGTCGCCGAGCTTGATCGCGCCCAACCGCTCGGTCATGCCGTACTGCGTCACCATGGCCCGCGCCAAGGACGTGGCCTTCTCGATGTCGTTGCCGGCACCGGTGGTCGGGTCGTGGAAGACCATCTCCTCGGCCGCGCGCCCGCCGAGCATGTAGGCAAGCTTGTCCAGCATCTCGCTGCGGGTCTGGGAGTACTTGTCCTGGTCCGGCAACACCATCGTGTAGCCGAGCGCCCGACCGCGCGGCAGGATCGTGACCTTGTGCACCGGGTCGGTGCCCGGCAGCGCGGCCGCCACCAGCGCGTGACCGCCCTCGTGATAGGCCGTGATCAGCTTCTCGTGCTCGTTCATCAAGCGAGTACGCCGCTGGGGGCCGGCAATGACGCGGTCGATGGCCTCGTCCAGCGCGGCGTTGGTGATCAGCTTCTGGTTGCCGCGCGCGGTCAGCAGCGC
>JBAQXA010000373.1:0-3725 GCA_049299195.1 Nocardioides sp. | reverse complement strand
GGCCCGAACCACACCGGACCGCCCCGCAGCGCCGCTTTGACGACGTCGAAGTCGCCTTGGCTGACGCCGCCCGACGTCACAACCAGGTCGGCCGAGGCGCACTCCCGCTGCAGCACCGCGAGGAACTCGCCGGGCTCATCGCGCACGGCACCCACGCGCCGGACCTCCGCGCCCGCAGCCCGCGCCGATGCCGCCAGCAGGTGCGAGTTGGCGTCGTAGATCTGGTCGGCTCCGAGGGGGCTGCCGGCCTCGGCGAGTTCGGAGCCCGTGCTCAGCACGACAACCCGGGGCCGCCGATGGACCCGAGCCGCCCCCACGCCCACCGCCGCTAAGAGCCCCAGCTGCCGGGGGCCCAACAGTGTGCCGGCCGGGAGCAGCCGCTGGCCGACGACCACGTCATCACCCGCAGGGCGGATGTGCTGTCCGGGCGTGGGCGCCTCGGTGATCACCACGCGCTCGGCACCGCGGTCGGTCCACTCATAAGGCACCACCGCGTCGCAACCGATGGGCACCGGGGCGCCGGTCATGATCTTGGCGACCGTGCCGGGGGCCAACTCACGCACCCCCGCCGCACCGGCGCCTATCTCGCCGACAACGGGCAAGGTGACCGGGGCATCGGACGTCGCGCCCACAACCTCGGCCCGACGCACGGCATACCCGTCCATGGCGGAGTTGTCGAAGGGCGGCAAGGCCACGGCCGCAACGGCCTCCTCGGCCAGCACCAGACCGAGCGCCTCATCGAGGGGCACGTCGACGACGGCCAACGGGCCGACCGACGCGAGGATCCGGGCGCGCAGTTCGTCGACGGAGATCGGCTCCTGCGCGGGGCTGGCCACTCCGGCTCGATGACCCAGCATCGGTCAGTCGGCCTCAGGGGTGCCGAGCACCTCGCCGGTCGCCACCCGCTGCGGTTTGCCTGAGTCGGCGAGCGCGACGTCACCGACCACGGTGACCTCTTCGCCGAAGGTGTAGTCGCCCGCGATCCGCAGCGAACTCGCCCCCTTCAACGAGGGCGCGCCCTGGCCGAACCGGCGGTCGAAGTCGCCGACGACGGCATAGAAGCGCTTGTCGAGATCGATGAACGGGACCTCGTCGGCCACCTGATCCAGCACGAAGTCACGGCCGAGGTCATAGACATCGGAGCGCAGCACCAGCAGGTCGTTGGTCGTCTTGACCGGCACGAAGCGGTCACGGCCCACCTCGATGGTGACCGCGCCGTCGAAGATTTCGATCGCCGCACCCATCGCCGTCTCGATCTGCACGACGGGCGGCGTGGTCGCATCGGCGGGATCGACGGGCTTGACGTTGCGGATCATCGGCAACCCGAGGATGCCGCGCCGCGCCAGCAGTGCGTCGCGCATCGCGGCCAAGTCGAACCACAGGTTGTTGGTGGAGCAGAAGCGATGACGAGTCAGGTCAGCCAACGCGGCCTGATCCTGCGGCAGCGTCTGAGCGCTCTCCCGCAGCACGATGCGGCCGTCGGCCTTGCGGCGCGCGAAGTGGCCGCCCTTGCGGTCGGACATCGTCCGCTCCACGGCCTCGATCGCAAACGGCGCCCCGGACTCGGCGAACCAGCCGGCCACGCGAGGATCCGGCGTCGCGCCGAGGTTGTCGGAGTTGGAGACAAAGACGCGCCGGAAGCCGAGTTCGAGGAGTCGCTCGATCAGCCCGCTGCTGTGCAAGACCGTGAAGAGGTCACCGTGCCCGGGCGGGCACCACTCCAGGTCGGGGTCCTTGGGGTGCGAAACCGGGACCAGCCCATCGACCAGCAGCCGGGGCTCCTTGTTCTGGAGGAACTCGAGCGGCAACCCGTCGACGGCCAGACCGTCGTAGCGAGCGAGCGCGGCCATGGTGTCGGCGGAGGTGCGGAAGGAGTTCATAAACAGCAGCGGCAGCGGCGCGTTGTAGCGCTTGCGCAGGTGCAACACCTGGCGGGCGATGATGTCGAGGAAGGACAGCCCGCGGCGCACGCACAGCAGCGACTTGGCGCGATCCATGCCCATTGAGGTGCCCAGGCCACCGTTGAGCTTGATGATCGCGGTGCCGCGCAAGGCGTCGGCGGCGACGGCATCGCTGACCGTGACGTCGGCGAGCGACTCCATGTCGACGGGGTCGATCGTGTCCTCGGGGATGAAGCCGGTCTCACCCAACTCCAGGAGGCGGTAATAGTGCGCGAAGACGTCGATGGCCAGCTCGTCGACACCGGCAGCCCGCATCTTCGCCCGCGCGAGGTCGAGTCCTGCACTCATCGGCCAATCGTAGGGTGGTCTGGTGACCTCCCAGCAATCGCGGCTCTCGGGCCCGTCGCCACGCTCTGGCAGACGAGGATGAACGGCGCCAAACTCGCCCTGCGCGACCAGCTGCAGACCGCGCGCAACCGCCTGCGGCCCGCTGAACTGCAGGCTGCCGCGGCCGGACTGACTGCGGTCCTGCTGGCGCTCAGTGAGGTACGCCGCGCGGCCAGCATCGCGGCATACGTCTCGGTCGGCACGGAGCCGGGCACCGGCGCGCTGCTCGATGCCCTGACCGATGCCGGCAAGCGGGTGCTGCTGCCCGTGCTGACCGCCTCACCGGATCCCGGCTGGGACCTGGATTGGGGTCACTATCGCGGCCCCGGCAGCCTGGCTCCCGCGCGCTTCGGGCTGCTGGAACCGGTGGGCGACGGGCTCGGCGCGGACGCGATCGCCACCTGCGACGTCGTCCTCGTGCCCGGCATGGCGGTCTCGGCCACCGGCCAGCGGTTGGGCAAGGGCGCCGGCTGCTATGACCGGGCCCTCGGCCGAGTGCCCGTCGGCACTCCGACGATCTGCCTGCTGTATGCCGCTGAGCTCAACCAGCCCGTGCCCGTCGAGCCCCACGACCGCCCGGTCACCCATGCGGCAACCCCCGACGGGGTGGTCCGGTTCGCCGGCTGACTCGGCTCCGGCCCGCATCGGTATAGTTGGCACTCGACCTCTGGGAGTGCCAACGATGGCGGCGCTCCCTCGGGGGCCACAGTCCCTAGGGCCAACAGATCGTCGCAACGCGGAGGAACCCAGGTGCCGACCTATCAATACGCCTGCACAGAGTGCGAGCACGCCTTCGAGCAGGTGCAGAGCTTCAGCGACGATGCGCTGACCGTGTGCCCCGCCTGCTCCGGGCGACTGCGCAAGGTCTTCAACGCCGTCGGGGTCGTCTTCAAGGGCTCCGGCTTCTATCGGACCGACTCGCGCAGCGGCAAGGAAAAGTCGGCCGCCGCACGCTCGGAGAAGGGCGGCCCGACCGGGAGCGACTCCTCGCCCAGCAAGGACGGTTCGGCCGCCGCGAAGTCCGACTCGGGCAGCACCAAGAGCGCGTCTTCTGGCTCCAGTTCCACGGGTTCGGGCTCGTCCGGCTCGGGGTCATCCGGCTCGGGTTCAAGCTCCGGGTCTGCTCCCGCCAAGGCAGCCTCCTCCAGCTGAGTTCGGCCCCGCGGGCCACTATCCGTCCACATCCCCTTTCGCGCGCACTCCCCTGTGGAGAGGCGGCGGCGACACGCTCCGGGCGCCCTAGGTTCGAGTGGTGTCGGATCTCACCGTCCCCAGGCCCCGCACGTGGCGCGAGCGGCTGCAGCGAGCCAGGCGCCGCTGGCGACGGCTGATCTGGTCCAGGCGCAGGCTGCTGACTGCGACTTCGCTCGGCGTCGCGGTCGCGCTCGGCCTCTCCGCCATCCGGCCGCCCGAGGCACCTCACGTTGACGTCTCGGT
>JBAQXA010000372.1:0-1923 GCA_049299195.1 Nocardioides sp. | reverse complement strand
TCCTGGCCCGGCCCGCTGTCGGCCGCGACGCGGGAGGTGCGCTCCAGCGAGGTCATGGCCACGCTCGATCGCTACTACGTGCCGGTCGACGCGCGCGCCAAGACGCGCTGCATCGACGGCCGCCACGATCCCCGCCTCGACGAGTCCGCGCTGGGCCCGCAGGTGCCCGGCGGCGCGCCCGGCTCCGCGCTGGCCTACCGCCTCGGCGTCGACAAGGACGACCTGACGCGCGGCACCTTCACCGGGGACGCCGAGATGATGATCGAGTCCTATCTGCGGCTCGGGCTCGCGCCCGGAGGGCACCGCGACAACCTCCAGGACCGCGGCGCCACCCGCGCTGGCGATGAGGCTGACGCAGGGGCCGGCAGCACCGTCGGATGCGGTGCCATCGACGGCCTCCACGCCGTGCTCGGCTGCATGATCGACCCCCAACTCGTCGAGGACCACAAACGGCTGGTCCGCGCGATCATGGACACCGGGTTCAACCGCGACCACTACCTGCGCGTCCTCGGCGCGGGGCTCGTGTTGCGCAGCCGCTCGGCGGCGTACTTTTCCGGGCGCGGGGAGATCCTCGATCTGCTGGCCCGCAAGGACCCCGACAGCGTCTCGGTGCTGGAGGGGCACCACCAAGAGGCCTACGTCGTGGTCAACCTCGTGCCGGGCACCACGCTCTCGTCCAACCGCTTCGCCATCGATCACGGCGGCGCGCAGGCCTTCGGCTACGACTTGTGGCGCTCGCGCCAACTCGTGGAGATGCTCTTCCCGCTGCCGTCGCAACAGCTCGATCGGGAGCGCTTCATCCATGCCCGAGTGATGCTGACCATCGCCACCTTGATGGCGCTGACCGACGGCTCCTTGGAGCTACTCCTCCGCCTGCCCCACCCCTAGCCCAGAAAAGGTGCCGACGGATGCCGACTGCAGCCGACGGACTCACACCATCCAGTTGGGCGGGAAGTCGGGATCGGTGATCGCGGGCCGGTCGAAGCCGTAGGGCGAGAGGTCGAAGGCCGAGCCGCCGTCGGCGGCGAGATCGGCCAGCAGCCGCCCGAAGGTCGGCGCGAACTTGAACCCGTGGGCCGCTCCGAGACCGACCACGACCCCGGGATGCCCCGGCACGGAGTCGATCACGAAGTCGCGGTCGTGGGTCAGCGTGTATTGACAGCGCACCGAGCGCTGCACGTCGCCGCTGCCCGGCAACATCCACGCCATGTGGGCGGCCAGCCGGTCGGCCATCTCGGCGTTGGGGCCCCACTCCCGCGTCTCGGGAGTGACGAGCGGTCCGCCGACGTCCTGGGCCGCCTTCACCGTCGCCTCGCCGTAGGCGGGGAAGCCGTAGTAGCACGGCTCGTCCATCCAGATCCACAGCGGCATCACCGCCGGGTCGTATGCCGCGGGGTCGGCCGGCGCGAAGTAGGTCACCTGCTCCTCGGTCACCGTCAACGGCACCGTGGTCCCGAGCGGCTCAATCAGGTGGTTGGTCCACGCGTCGGCACAGACCACGACGCCGCCGACCTCGTAGGCCGCACTCGCCGTGCGCACGAGGTAGCCGGACTCCAGCGGCTCGATCGCCAGCACGGGGGTCTCGCCGAGCAAGGTCGCACCCCGCTCCACCGCCACGCGCTGCATCGCCGCCGTGCCCCGTGCGGCCGGAACGACTGCGCCGCGCTCCTGAAAGAGGGTCACAGCATCCTCCGGGAGCGCGAACTGCGGCCAGCGCGCAGCGACCTCAACGGAGTCGAGGAGCTCAAACGGGATCCCCTCTGCGGCGAGTGACTCGGTGTAGTCCTCGATCGGGATGATCCCGCCGGCCGGGAAGATGTCGAGCCCACCCGAGACCGTCACCAACGACTCCCCGGAGGCCGCTTCGAGCCGCGCCCAGTCGTCGTACGCGAGCTTGGTCATCGCCACATAGTTGGGCGTGTG
>JBAQXA010000371.1:0-2661 GCA_049299195.1 Nocardioides sp. | reverse complement strand
GGGCTGCACCCCGCGACGCTCGACGCCGGCCTCGGCTCCGCGTTGCAGGAGGTCGCTGCTCGGGCGCCGCTCCCGGTGCGGGTGCGGGCAGCGCGCGAGCGGTTCTCCTCCGAGGCCGAGGCGACGGCGTACTTCATCGCGTGCGAGGGGCTGACCAACGCGCTCAAGCACTCCGGCGCCCAGCAGGTCGAGATCACCGCCGAGCGCGATGAGGACGACCTGGTCATCACCGTCGCCGACGACGGTCGCGGCGGGGCCCACCTCGGCGCGGGCAACGGACTCATCAGCCTGCGCGATCGAGCGCGAGCGCGGGGCGGCACGCTGCTGGTGGACTCCCCCGGCGGCCGCGGCACCCGGCTGGTGGCGAGGTTCCCGTGCGGGTGATCATCGCCGAGGACCAGGCGCTCTTGCGGACCGGGCTGGCCCGCCTCTTTGCCGATGAGGGGCATGCCGTGGTTGCGACCCTCGGCGACACCACCACGCTGGATGCCGAACTCGCCGCCCACGACGTTGACCTCGTCGTGCTGGACATCCGGATGCCACCGACTTGGACAGACGAAGGGATCGTTACAGCACGGCTACTCAAGGCAAGCCGCCCGGCTCTGGGCGTACTCCTGCTCAGCCAGCACCTCGAAGCGCTCGCCGCGGTGGACCTCGTTTCCGAGCCGGGCTTCGGCTACCTGCTCAAGGACCGGGTGCTCGACGTTGCGGACTTCCTTGCCGCCGCGGAGCGAGTGGCCGCAGGCGGCTCGGCCCTAGATCCCCAGGTCGTCCAGGCCCTCGTGCGGCAACGCTCCGACCGACCCCTTGCCAGCTTGTCGGCGCGCGAGCGCGACGTCCTTGCGCTCATGGCCGAGGGGCTGACGAACACCGGCATCGCCAGCCGACTCACGCTGAGCCCACGCACGGTCGAGGCCCACGTCGGGCACCTCATGGCCAAGCTCGGCCTCAGCGAGAACGACGACACGCACCGCCGAGTCCTCGCCGTCCTCGCCTACCTCCGCGAGTCCGACAGCCCCCAACGCGGCTGAAAGCCCCCGGACGTGCGACAGATCGGCCGCCCTGGCGGCCGATTCGTCGCACGTCTGCGGGTTCTGTGGGTTGCGCGCGGGGGCTCAGCGGTTCGCGGCGAGGTGGGCGAGGGCGACGAGCTGCTCCCCGGTTAGCCCCGGGTAGCCGTGCACGAGGCCACGCCAATGCGCGGGCACCGCGGAGGCGCCGTACGCCGCTCCCAATAGCCCACCCGCGATGGCCGCAACCGTGTCGGTGTCGTCGCCGATGCTGATCGCGGTGGCCAAGGCGTCGCCGAAGCGCAGCGACTCCGGCCCGCCAGACTGCACGGGCGTGTGCCAGATCGCCGACCACGCGGCCTGCAGGGCGCTCACCACCCAGCCGTTGGGGCGGAAGCGATTCGGCGGGCCGGCCTCTGCCTCGCCGATGCGCTCGGTCCAGTACGCCGCTGCGTCCGGGCCGAGGTGGTCCAACCCAGCGCGCAGGTCGATGTCGCCGTGCAGGATCGCGTGCCGAATCGCCAGCGACCACAGCACGCACGCCTCCTGGGCCCGCTCGTCATAGTGCGTCAGCCGACTCACCGCTCGCGCCGCCTCGATCAATCCGGCCACATCGCCGAGGTAACCGAGGGCTACCGGCGCGGTGCGCATCAGTGAGCCGTTGCCAGCAGTGTGGCCTGTGCGGGCGTGCAGGTCGAAGGACGTCGCGGTCAAGGTCGAACCGGTCGGCTCGGGCCCGGCTTCGCCCAAGATGATGCGGGTCTGGTTGCCGATGTCGGCCGGACCGCCGTCGTACCACGCGCGGAAGTTGCGGGCGATCGCAGTGAGCGCCGCCTCGCTGCGCAGGTCGGCCCCGGTCGCGGCCACGTCGAGGATCGCCCACGCCATCGTCGTATCGTCGGTCCACTCCCCCGGCGCGAACCCGCCGAGCCCGCCCCCGATCATCTGCGGCCCCTCGGGACCCACAGAGGCGACGCCGAACTCATAGGGCGCCCCGAGCGCATCGCCCACGGCCGTGCCGAGCATGGCTCCGCCAACGCGGTCGAGTTGCGCGGGCGTGAGTGCGTGATGCGGTGAGGTCACCTCGCCATCCTGTCAGCCCGATGGGGCCGCTCTCCAAAGAGTCGGGGCTCAGCCAGGCCCGCGCTCGGTGCAGCGAAATCTCCCACTTCCTTGAGTTTGATTACTTGTAATGCTGTAATCGAAGTCATGAACGAGATCATCGAATGGTTTGAGAAGAATCTGCCCGCCGACCTGTTCGACGGCACCCCCGATGTCCGGGTGGATCGCGAAGAGGTCACCGTCATCGGATCCCTGCCGGCCGCGGCCGACGGCGACGTCGCGGCATACCGCGAAGAGACCCGCCAAGCGCGCATGGAGGTCGCCAGCCGTGCCCAGGAGATCTTCGGCCGCAAGGTCTCCTGGGGGGTGCGGTCCGACGAACAGGACGTCCTGTTCACCCATGTCGCCGTGCCGTTTATGACCCGCCTGCGCCAACCCGAGCGTCAGGTCCTCGACACTCTGGTCAGCGCCGGGGTCGCACGCTCGCGGGCCGACGCCCTGGCCTGGTGCGTGCGCCTGGTCGGCCGCCACGAGGCCGACTGGATCGCGCGGATGCAAGACGCGCTGGGGGCAGTGCACGACGCCCGCG
>JBAQXA010000370.1:0-5208 GCA_049299195.1 Nocardioides sp. | reverse complement strand
GCTCCGCGCGGAGGCGCTTGACCAACCCGCCGGTGTTGATGCCGACCGGGCAGGCGAGTTGGCACATGCCGTCGGCCGCGCACGTGTCGATCACCTGGTAGTCGAGGGCGTCGAGGAGTGCGGGGATCTCGGGCGACTCGGGGGCGGTGGCTTCGAGGTCGGCCAGGCGGCGGCGAATCACGATCCGCTGCCGCGGGGTCGTGGTCAGATCGCCGCTCGGGCAGCCGCGCTCGCAGAAGCCGCACTCGACACAGGCGTCGATCTCGGGGTCGGCGATCGGCGTGCCCTTGAGGTTTTCGACGTGCGAAGTCGGGCTGGTCGACACGATCGTGCCGGGGTTGAGGATGCCCGCCGGATCGGCCAGCCGCTTGAGCCGGGCCATCACCTCGGTCGCATGCGGGCCCCACTCGGCCTCGACGAAGGGAGCCATATTGCGCCCGGTGCCGTGCTCGCCCTTCAGCGCGCCGCCGTGGCGGGTGACCAGGTCAACCAGATCGGCCATGAACGCCGCGTAGCGGTCGGCCGCTTGCGGGTGGCCGAAGTCGGCGGAGACGAGGAAATGCAGGTTGCCGTCCTTGGCGTGGCCGAAGATCACCCCCGCGTAGCCGTGCCGGTCGAGCAGTGCCCGGAGGTCGGCGGTGCCGGGGGCCAACGCCTCGGGCGGAAACACGACGTCTTCGAGGATGATCGACGACCCGGCCGGGCGGCTGCCGCCGATGGTCGGGAGCATCCCCTTGCGGATCGACCACAGCGTCGCCGCGATGGCTGGGTCGGCATGGAGCGGGGCGGGTGTGATGAGGCGCTGCTCGTCGACCACGGCTTGGGCGGACGGCAGCATCGCGGCCAACTGCTCGGCCGTTTCGGCCCGCCACTCGACCAAGAGCCCGGTCGTGTCGGGGGTGATGAGCGCGGCGGCGTCGCCGAGGGCGGCGGTGGCCGAGAGGAGCGCCGGGCCGTCCATCAACTCGATCGCACGGGCGCCGGAAGCATCGAGTGCAGCAACGGCCGCGCAGGCGGTCGGGAGGTCGGCATACAGCAGGAGGGCGGTGCGCCGATGCGGCTCGAGCGGGATGGTGCGCAGCACAACCTCGGCCACGAAGGCGAGCGTGCCCTCCGAGCCGACGAGCAGGTGGGTGAAGATCCCGAGGGGCGTGTCGTAGTCGACGAACGCATTGATGCCGTAGCCGGTGGTGTTCTTGAGGCGGTATTTGCGCTCGATCGCCGCGCGGAGGTCGGGGTCGCCGAGGATCTCTTCGCGCAGTTGCAGCAGGCCCCGCGCGAGTTCGGGCGCGGCGCGGTCGAAGTCGCGGTCGGCCTCGGGGCTGGCCGAGTCGATGGAGGTGCCGTCGGCCAGCACGAAGGTGAGGGACTCCAGGGTGTGATAGGCGTTGCGCTCGACGCCGCAGCACATCCCGCTGGAGTTGTTGGCGACGATCCCGCCGATCGTGCAGGCGCTGATGCTCGCCGGGTCCGGGCCGATTTCGACGCCGTAGCGGCTGAGCGCGGTGTTGGCGACAGCGCCGACCGTGCCGGGCCTCAGCCGGATCCGCGCGCCGCCGTCCTCGACGGTGATGCCGCGCCAGTGGCGCTGCACCTCAACCAGGATGCCCTCGGTCTGGGATTGGCCCGACAGGCTCGTGCCGGCCGCTCGGAAGGCCAGCGGCGTCCCCGTCGCGGAGGAGACCTCGAAGACCGCCCGGATGTCGGCGACGTCCTTGGCCAGCACCACCGCCTGCGGCCGGATCAGGTAGGCGCTCGCGTCGGCGGCGTACTTGGTCAGCGAGAGGGCGTCGTCCAACACCCGCTCCGCCGCGATCCGCTCCCGCAACCGCTCGACCACACTCACCCGCCGCAAACTACCCCGTGGGTGAGGGGCGCTTGCGTCGGATTCCCCGGTTGGCCGTCAAATTGCCCGGCCAGCAGGCAAAACTTCCCGGGCTAAGCGCCAGGATTGCCTGCCCAGTGGGACGGGTGTGGCTGGTGGGCTTGGGCTTTGAGGGGTATGCCGCTCGCGGCCGGCTGGCTCCTAGGCCGGGTGGAGGGGCGCCGGTTTCCCCGGTTGGCCGTCAAATTGCCCGGCTAACCGGGGAAACTTCCCGGGCTAAGCGCCAGCTTTGCCTGCTCGGTGGGGTGGGTGTGGCTGGTAGGGCGGCTGGGGCTGGGGCTGGGGCGTCCAGGGCCAGTGGGTCCAGTGAGGTGTGTGCGTCCCCCGAGGCCGGAGCAGCTAGCCGAGGAGGCCGGCGCTGTGCGCCAGGGTGTATGCCGCCACGGCAAGCAGCATCCCGGCGAACGCCCGGGCTAGCGCCCGGGCGTTCACCCGCTTCGCGACCGCGCTTCCGGCTATCGCCGCAATCGCGGCCGCCCCGAGGAAGGCGCCGATCACCCGCCAATCGGGCTCCGGGTGCGGGCCGGACAGGCGCACCGCAAGGGCGATGCCCGAGTTGATGGCGATCACGAGAAGCGAGGTGCCGACCGCTTCGCTCAACGGCATCCCGAGGGCCACGACGAGCGCGGGCACGATCGCGAAGCCTCCGCCGACGCCGAAGAAGCCGGTCAGCAGCCCGACCGCCGTGGCGGTGCCGAGCAGTCGCGCCAACCGGCCCCATTCGCACCGCAAAGGCGAGAGGCTCAGCACCGGCGGGAGCGACCCCGATTCGGGCGGCGGCGGGTGGTCGCTCTTGCGCCACATCGTGACGGCGACCACCAGCAGCAGCAGCCCGAAGCCCGCCATCAGCACCTGGGGCTCGACCAGATGCGAGTAGCGCGAGCCGACCAGCGCGCCGAGCACGCCGAGCGCGGCGAAGGTCACCCCGCGCCCGAACCGCACCCGCCCGTCCAGCGCGTGCGGCACCATCCCGATCAGAGCCGTCGCGCCCACGATGATCAGCGAGCTGATCGTCGCGACCCCGACGGGCTGTCCGATGACATAGACCAGCGCCGGCACGGTCAGGATCGACCCGCCACCACCGAGGGCGCCCAGCGTCAGCCCGATGACAGCGCCGAGCAGCGCGGTGATGACCGTCATGCCGATGCCGTTGCCGTTGCCGATTCCGATGCCGATGCCGATGCCGCGATCACGCGGAGAGCGGCAGGCCGCAGCGGGCGGCGTTGACCCCGTAGTCGTCGTCGACGGCCACCACGGCGATGCCGTTAGCCGCCAGCACCGACGCGACGATCGAGGCGCGATAACCCGCGGCGCAGTGGACCCAGACCTCTCCAGCCGGCAGGTCCCCCAGTCGAGACAGCACCTCGTTGATCGGGATGTTGACGGCGCCGTCGATGTGACTGTCCGCGAACTCGGAGCGCTGCCTCACGTCGAGAATGGTGACCGGTCGATGGCGGCGGACGTGCTCCAGATCGGCGAAGGAAGCGCGCTCGAAGCTGCCGAGGGCCCCCTCAGTCCAATCACTCGGAGCGCCGACCGCGGCGCCCGCGAGCCCGTCGATGCCGATGCGCACCAGCTCGCGCTGGGCCTTGGCGACCTGTGCCGGACTCTCCCCAAGCAGCGTGAGCGGCGTACCCCACGGAATGAGCCACCCCAGATAGGTCGAGAACTGGAGGTCGTCGCCACCGAAGTTGAGCGTGCCGACGACGTGGCCGGCTGCGAAGGCCTGCCGATTGCGGAGGTCGACGACCCACTCGCCTGCCCGCACGCTGCGCGCGATCGTGTCGCGATCGGCGAGTGCTGGAGGGGTCAGCGGCGGCGCCGTCGGGCCCGCACTGTTGGCGGGTCCCATGTGGGCGTAGTACGCCGGGAAGGCATCCAGGCTCGCGAGCGTCTGCGCGATCCACTGCTCCTCCGCCTCGGTCAGGGCGGGGTTGGCGCGCTTCTCCTGCCCGATGGTCGACGCTGTGGTGCCCCCGGTCGAGCCCGCCGAGCAGAAGGACCCGAAGCCGTGGGTCGGCATCACCTCGGTGGCATCGGGCAGCTCCTCGGCCAGCCGGCGCAGCGACGCGTACTGGTGGCGCACGAGCTCGTCCTTGTGGGCGTCCCCGAGCAGGTCGGGTCGGCCGCTCGCGCCGAACAGCATGGACCCGCCGGAGAAGACGGCGACCGCGCCTGCTGGCGACTCCAGCACGTAGGAGAGGTGGGTGAAGGTATGGCCGGGCGTGGCCATCGCTCGCACCGACAGCTCGGCCGATGCCCAGACGACGTCGCCCTCTCGGATCGGGGTGCGGTCGAAGCTCACCGGGTCGTCGGCGTTGACGTGATAGCGCGCGCCCACCTGCTGAGCCAGGGCGTAGCCGCCGGTCACGTAGTCGTTGTGGATATGGGTTTCAAAGACATCGGTGATCCGTACGCCGTGTTGCTCGGCGAGCGTCAGCACGCGGTCGATGTCGCGCTGGGGATCGATGACGACCGCCACCTCACCGTCGTGGGCGAGGTAGGAGCGGTCGCCGAGGCTGGGCGTCTCGATGGTGAGCACGTGCAGGGACATGCGGCGACTATACCCCAGGGGGTATCTCCCGCACAGCGTCTCGGGCGCTGCCCCTCAGGACGCCGAAGTCGCCAGCCCTCAGCCCAGCAGCGCCGAGTGGATCGCCAACACCCGGCGAGCGGACTCGACGTGGAGGTGCTCGATCATCCGGCCACCGAGGGTGACCACTCCCGCGCCGTCGGCCGCCTCCCAGGCGCCGATGATCGCTTGGGCATCGGCGATCTGCTCAGCGCTGGGCGAGAAGGCCGCGTTGGCGCCCTCGACCTGCCCGGGATGGATGAGCGTCTTGCCGTCGAAGCCCATGTCGCGACCCTGGCGGCACTCGGCCAGGAAGCCGTCGGCGTCGCGCACGTCGTTGAAGACGCCGTCGAGGATCGCCTTGCCGGTCGCGCGCGCGGCCAGCAGGGCCAGGGACAGGCCGGTCAAGAGCGGCGCGCGGCCCGGCACGTGGGCGGCATAAAGCTCCTTGGCGAGGTCGTTGGTGCCCATCACCAGCACGCTCAGCCGCTCAGACGCAGCGGCAATCTCCTCCGCGTGCAGCATCGCGCGCGGCGTCTCGACCATGGCCCACAGCGTGGTGTGGTCGTGTGCGCCGTGGCGCTCCATGGCATCGACCAGCGCGTGCACCGCGGCCGCCGAGTCGACCTTGGGGACGACGATTGCGTCGGGCCCCGCGGCACAGGCAGCGGCCAGGTCGGCGCCATGCCACCCGGTGTCGGCGCCATTGACGCGGATGGTCAGCTCGCGTCGGCCGTAGGCACCGCTGGCG
>JBAQXA010000369.1:0-2468 GCA_049299195.1 Nocardioides sp. | reverse complement strand
CATCACCACCGTTCGAACTGGCAGGTTGACACCTTGGGCCAGCGTGCTGGTGGCGACCAGCACGGCCAATCGGCGGGCGCGGAAGTCGTCTTCGATGGCGTCTCGGACGGCATCGGGTAGACGACCGTGATGGAACGCGATACCGCGGCGGAGGTACTCCGTCACTGGGTGGGTGTCACCCATCCACTCCGCGGCAACCGCAAGAGCTCGTCCCTCGCGTCGCAACGCGAACTGCTGCGGAAGGTCCTCCCCGGTGAGTTCAGCAAGCTCGATTCGTCGGAGCATCGCAGACGCGATCGACTCTGCCCAGTTCGTCTGCATCGAGAAGATGAGGACGGGTCCGAGGGATGCGTAGCGGTAGGCGACCTCAGCCGCTACGTCACCCTTGTTATCGGGGCGCGGGAACTTCGGGGACCTACGTCGGCCCGTCTCCTCAGAGATATGAGTGAACGTCGACTGGGAGATCAGGTTCGGCACGAACTCGAGGCCGCCGTCGACGACGTCGTTCGCAGCGAATCGAAGTGTGCCCTTTGTGCCATCCCAGTCGAGACGGCCGAATCGGAGTAGCGACGGTCGCCATGAGGTGGAAGCGAAGCGGTCGGCGCTGCCGCCGAGCCAGATAGCGAAGTCCTGGAGCGTCTCGTCAGGCACAACTGCGGACATCATGAGGAAGCGCGCCGTCGGAACTCGCCGGCGAAGTCGAGAGACGAGTAGTTCGAACTTCGGCCCGCGTGACTGGTCTGCGACGATGTGGCCCTCGTCGATCACGATCAGACTCACTTGGTCGAGAAAGTCGTCGCGGAGTCGGAAGAGAAGATCGAGCTTCTCTGGTGTGAGTACAAGGACGTCATCAACCGAAGCCAGCTCCCGGCTCATCTCGTCCTGGTCGTACCCTCCGGGAATCGTGGAAGCGCCGTACCCCAGGTCGAGAAAGAGGTTGCTGAAGGCCTGGTCGACCTCGTTGGCGAGGGCCCTGAAAGGCGCGATATAGATGCACTTGCTGCCCGGATGCCTGATGAGGGAGTCGACGATTGCGAGTTCGGCGACTCTTGTCTTGCCTGCGCTCGTCGGCATCCGGATCGCCAGACTGGCACTGCTGCCCAAGAGGCCAGCCTGGACGGCCGCCCGCTGGGAAGGCCACAGCTCCGAGATGGACCGCGCGTCGAGGATGTCGGATCCCAGTCCCCGGGCGAGAATGCGGATGTACCTCTCCCAACGCGCTGAAGGATTGATGTCCCTGAGCTGTCGCCATGTGGATCGCTCTGCCATCACCGGCAGCACCGCGGCCAGTCCGGCGACCGAGTTGTACCCGACCGCGTCACCTGCGTCGGCGAATCCGCGCTTGGCGAGTTCGAGCCGTTGCTCGGCGCGTTGGAGCGATGACTCGTCGCCGGCGAGAAAGAAGTGGGTTGCGTCACTCAATCCGAGCGCAGCCACGGCCTGGCTTGCCTGGCGCTGAAGCTCGTCTTCAGACTCGATCAGCTCAGGTGGAGTGCTGAGCGAGTTGCTGATCAGCTGCACCCGGAGGAACAGGCGCTGCAGGAAGGCGCTTATCAACCCGTCAAAGGAGGGGTCGCTCGACCACCGGCGTGGAGAAGTCGATGCTCTCGCCAGACATGCGGCGTTCGCCTGGTAGCCCGCCAACTCGTAGAAGATGGCGGAGTTCAAGAGAGCGGTCGAACGGTCGACGCTCTCACCGAGGACGGCGAGGTGCTCCCAGCCCTGAGCGACGGAGAGCGCAATGCCATCGCCGACCGGCCCGGTGTTGGCGACCTCTTCTTGCAGCAGCAGAGTCTGGCCAATGGCGGCGAGGTTCCGCACGACCGTGTCGGCGCGATAGCGCCACCGCACCCCTGCGTCCCGCTCCAGCTCGCGTAGCGTGGCGCGAGCTCCGGCTTGGGCGAGGTCGTGCGCAAGACGTTCATCGATCAGGGAATTCAAACGGCGAGGCTCAGTCATCGTCGACGACGTCCCACTTCAGGCGCTCATACACCTCGTCAATCAGGGCGACCGCTTCATTGAGCGGGAACGTGCGGACCCACAGGGTCGGCAGGTGCTCGTCCAGCTCACCGAGACGCTCCAGGATTCGCTCATCCCACTCTGACTCGTCAAAACAGAGGGCTACCGTGTGCCGTGCATCTCGTGTACCTCTGGCGCTCAGGAAGTCGATGAACAGTTCGTACAGCTCGGGATCGAGTTCGCGAAGTCGGTGGGCGATGAAGTTGATCGTTGTGGCGTACCCCGCGTTGCGGTCGTCTGTCAGCTGTTCGTGCGCCTCCACTGCGATGTCGAGACCGGGCTTCGTTCGGTACTTCGACTCGATGAACTCCAAGTCGTCTATCTCGCCGACATCTGAGACGACGAGCGCCACGACGTCGTTGCCAGGCAGCGTTTGGTTGGGATCGATCTGGTAGCGGAGCTTGCGGATGGGAACGATGAGGCCGTCGATTGCCTCAGCCGACTCCGCC
>JBAQXA010000368.1:0-2387 GCA_049299195.1 Nocardioides sp. | reverse complement strand
GCGCCAAGGTGTCGGCTAGGCGTGCCTCGCCGTCGATGTCCTCACCGGACGCCACGAGCCGCCCGAAGTGCTCCCCGTAGCCTCTCGTCGCACTGAGCTCCCAACGGGTTCGGCTTGTCATGGGGAGAGAGTAGGTGCTCGGGCGGCCGGGGCGTGGAGGGCCTTATGGTTGACCCGTGTTGGAAGCGCTGGCCGTCCTGTTGGTGCTCACCGCCTTCTTCACCTGGGTCAACGAGCGCACCCTCAAGCTGCCCTCGACGGTTGGGGTCGCGCTTGCCGGAGCGGCGTCGGCGATCTTCTTGATCGCGCTCGACGAACTCGGGATCGTCGATATCCGCAGCCGAGCGGAGTTGTTGCTGGAGCGGCTCGACTTCACCGAGTTCTTCCTCGGCGGCATCTTGAGCGTGCTGCTGTTTGCGGGTGCCCTGGGCCTCGATGCCCGCCAGGTCCTTCGCCAGCGCAACAGCATCTTCCTGCTCGCGGTGGTCAGCACGCTGCTGAGTACGGCGCTCATCGGCGGCGCGGCATACCTGGTCTTCGATGCGTTTGGCATCGACTTGCCGCTGCTGTACGCGCTGTTGTTCGGTGCGCTGATCAGCCCCACCGACCCCGTGGCGGTGCTCGACATGCTCAAGCGCGAGAAGGTGCCGAAGCGGTGCTGGTGGGGGTCGCTCTCATCGCGCGCTTCATCAGCGTCGGCGTCCCGATGCTGTGGATCAAGCGGTGGGAAGGCTACGGCCCCTGGACCACCCGCCTGATGACCCGGGCCGGCCTGCGCGGCGGCATCGCCATCGGCCTCGTCCTCGGCCTGCCCCCGTCGCACTTCCGCGACGTCCTCCTCCCCCCACCTTCGCCATCGTGATGTTCACCATCGTCATCCAGGGCCTGGCGGTCATGCCCGTCGTCCGCCGCGCCACCTCCCCTGAGTGGGCAAATGTCGGGTCGGATTCCCCGGTTGGCCGTCAAATTGCCCGGCCAGCAGGCAAAACTTCCCGGGCCAAGCGCAAGAATTGCCCGCCCAGTGGGGCTCCTGGGGCTGGTGGGAGCTTCGGTGGAACCCACGGCGTATGACGCTGAGCGGGGCGAGGGCGCATTGCGGGGCGGGTCGGGGCGAGGGCGGGGCGGAATCCCCGGTTGGCCGTCAAATTACCCGGCCAGCAGGCAAAACTTCCCGGGCCAAGCGCAAGAATTGCCCGCTCAGTGGGGCCAGTGGGGCCAGTGGGGCTGGCGGTGCAGGCGGCGCTGGCGGTGCTGGCGGGGATGGTGACCTTGGGTGGAGCCGACGCCGTACGCCGCGGCGCAGGGCGGATCCGGAGGGATGGCCGGGCGGAATCCCCGGTTGGCCTAGTCCTGCATCGCCTTGATCAGGCTCACGCACAGGGTCGCGCGGTCTCGATCGTCCTCGGCGTCGAGGGCGAGGTCGACGAGCCGGACGATTGCCCAAGCCCGTGCCCGCGCTTCGTCGAGTTCGGCGTCATCGACCAGGGTGTGGAAGCGGCGACGGGCGGCCGCGCGGAAGTCGCCGGCGTAGTCCTCGGCGCGATTCCACAGCATGGGCGTTAGCTCGAAGTGTGGGTCGCCGCTGAGCGGTTTGGGGTCAATCACGAGCCAAGGCTCCCGGTCCGCCGCGAGCACGTTGCCATAGTGCAGGTCCGTGTGGATCAGGGTGCCGTCGGTGCTGGCATCGGCAGTCAACGCCCGAGCGAGCCCGGCCGCCTGCTGCAACAACCGCCGCGGCACCGGGCCAGAGGTAGACGCGGCCGCAAACTCTCGGCTCCAACGCTCCGCGACCGCCGACAGCCGACGCATCTGGGGCGGAGCCGGGACATGCAGTCGTCGATACAGGCCGGCGACGATGGCGCACGCCTCCAGGTCCCACACCTCCTGCAGATCCCGCGTGTGGAGGCGCTCCAAAAGCAGCGCGAAGCGGTGCGGGTCGGCCCGCAACAGTCGCACGGCCCCGTTACCTGCCCAGTGCTGCAACGCGAGCGCCTCGTGTTCGGCCTCGGGCGACGGGACGCCGATCTTGAGCACCGCATCGTGGCCTGACTCGGTCACGACGGGGAGCGCCAGCGAGACAAAACCGTGCATGCTGCGACCCGTGGGCGTCAGCCGCCACTCCTCCAGGAGCGCCCGAGCGATCCCGGGCAACCCGCCCAACCACGCCGCCCACTCCGGACCCAACGATTCCCGCCCCGCCAACTCGGCAGGTATGTCGATCGCGCCTCCCCCGGGGTCACCAACGGAGCCGCCCCCGGAGTCCGCAGGCACTTCAGCGCCCAGCCGGTCCGTCGGGGCCACCCGTCAGATCCGCCGGGTCGGTGTTGGCGCCGCACAGCACCGCGGCGACTCGCTCCCCCGCCTCTGGCCGATAGGCGCCCGTGCGC
>JBAQXA010000367.1:0-5863 GCA_049299195.1 Nocardioides sp. | reverse complement strand
CAGCTCGACCTCGGCCTCCTCGTTGTCCTGAGGCCACGGTCCACTACCCAGTTCAAAGAGGGCAGTCGCGGGTGGCTTCGCCTGCCGCAGCCGATCGGGGATGTTCGGGTAAAGGTGCGGCGCGTCGGCATATCGCTCCCACAGGCTGCCCCAGGCTCCAGCCTGGCTGGCAAGTTCCTGCGCCACTGTCAGTGGCCCCGCTGACTCGATGTCGAGGCCGAAGGCGTTTCGACATTGCGCAAGAAACGCCGACCACTCGTTCGCGGACCGCGCCGCGCGCGCCTGGTCTGGTGCGTCGAGCCACTCCAGGAGCAGCTTGTTGGTGTCGCTGACCAAAAGCGACGAAAGGTAGGAGGCGTCTATTCGTCCTTTGCCCATGAGGACGTCCACTGGAGTGGCGATGATCTCCCTGAGAGCGAGCGCAAGAGCCGATGACGTTGCGTCGTCTCGACCCAGGTCCAAGGCAAGACCATCCGAACTGCGCAAGAAACCTGCCGGAGTCCACGGACCGTGACTGCCGTGTTGCCACCACGCCGCCCTGAACTGCAACTCCGCTAGCGGTTGGAGGTGAGGCGGCGATGTCTCAATCGCTCGCAGATCAGATCGCTCGACTCCGGGGAGGTAGATCACGACCGGTTGATCTCTGGGTTCCGCCAGTTGGCACCGGATCCAGATCGCAGGACCCGACTGACGTGCCTCGTTGAAGTCACCTAGCGTGAGGATCGGAGTGCTCGCTCGGAGCAGATCGATCACCGGCTCCCACGCGCGCGTCGGGTCGGGCCACAGCACCGCCACCGGCCGGACCTTGTCATCGCGGTTGTAGCGGCCTGCGGCAGCAAACGATTCCGCGACGGCGTCGAGCACCGTGACAGAAGTCGTCACACTGGTCATGTCAGCCCCCTCGCCTTTCGCTTCGCGACGACCGAGTAGTGGAGGTCGTTATGGCGCTCAGAGCCGTCGGGGTTCGTGCCGCGGTCCTTCTTCCAGTGGATCGTGAACTTCGAGCGCAGTACCCCGGCCTCCACAAACGGACGGATGTTCACGCGTACGCCGTCATCCAGGTCGGGATCCCACCCGATCGGCTGCTCAGCGAGACCCTTCCACCGGACGTAGATGTCGTACGGGGGCTCTCCTTCAAGGATCAACTGCAACTTGGTCTGGAGAGCCTGTGCAGCACCCAGGCGAGCGTCAGCGCCCAAGACCCCAGACTCCGCGTCGGCCCTTTGCCGATCGATCCACCAACCCAACGTGCGGTACGTCAACTTCTCCAAGGTCGCACGGTCAAGGCGGTGGTAGTTCACGAGCGCCGAGAACCCGTCCCTCAGGCCGTCCCAGACATGCCAAACACAGGGCCGATTGCCGAACACTTTGCAGTGGTCCTTGAAGAACCCGTTCGCGAGCCAGTCCGGGAGGTCGCCTCCTCTCCCGCCAGCCGCGGCAAGCAACTCATCCAACTTTGCAGGCGTCCATGAGGCGCCATACGCGGCTGCCATGACCGCGCGCACTCTCTCTGCGGCCGCTTGCTCGCCCGCGATCGCAGGCAGGCAAACAATCCCGTCTGAATCGATAAGGGGGTCGATAGCGTCGACCTGCTGGTCGGGCCAACGGAAACCAAGCAAACGGGCAACAGCAACCTGAAGAGGTTGAGCCGCTACCGCAGGGTGGCCTCGAAAGAGCCACTGCGTTGCGTCATCGGACTCAGGCTCCGGCAGCTTGCCCGACCACTCGGACTCAGCCACAGAGCGCCACCGGTCGGCATCGAAAGGCACCTGCACCAACGTCGCGTTGGTGACTTTCAGGGAACCGTCGAGGTGCCGGACGTTCGCGGCGTATTCAGGTGACCGCAGGTATGCCCAAACCGCGGGCAGCTGAGCATCGTCCTTGACCACGACTACCGCCGCGTTCTGGTCATGCGCGTGCCCGAGGTACAGGGCGGCCGGAAGATCCTGCATTTGCTTGACGATGACGCCACGTCGTCCCCAGATGTCCTCGCCACGCATCTCGACGCCGGGCTTGATTGGGTCAAGCATCCACCCGAGTGCGACAACGCCAGAGCATCCGCTCACCAAGCGACCGTCGGGAGACGACTGGATACGCCGCCAAGGTTCGTCCACCCGTGATAGTTGCCAGAAGTCACGTCGATACCGACCGTCATCGCCAGTCGTAAGGCCCTTGTAGGCCCAGGCAACGCTGGAAAGTAGCGGGTGCTCAGAAACCTTGGTAGCGAGGATTCGCCTATCGGCTGTTGAACGCAAGTCGACCTGCTTCACGTGATCGACCACCTGAGTACGCACCCCAACCGACTTCGCATGTGGGCCGACTTCGCCTGAGAGATCAATCGCCGCGTATGCGTTATCCCTTTCCGGCCGCCCCGCCCCGATGACGGTCAAAGCAACATTTACGACCTCCCCCGATATCGACTCAAACGCGCCTGCACCGAGGCGCGCAACGAGATTGAACTCTCTCGACCTAAGTAAGTCGTCTCGCAACTGGGCATACGTCCGGAGTTGCAGCCAGCTAGTGGGCGACACGATCGCGGTGGTACCCACAGGGGCAGCCAGGTCGAGGGCGCGCACAAGCATCGATGTCGCGATGTCCGCTGCTGCCACCCCAAAGTTCGCTCCCAGAAATGACTCCAAGACAGGGTCCTGCCGGCGAGCGAGGAGGTAAGGGACGTTTGTTGCAACGAGCGTGTAGCGGCGAGACAGGAAGTCAGCTGCGGTTGCGATACCAGCCGCTGCATCAAGATAAACCGCGTCGTCAGCTCGACTTCCATCAGACGTCTCGACTCGGAGAGCGGCCTGGACGAGCGGTCCAAGCTGCTGCCAGTCGACCGACTCAAGCCCAGCGTCTTCAGCACTCCGAACAGGGTCGATCAGGCTACCCAGCGTTTCAGCATCTGCGAAGAGTGAGCGCAGCCTCGAGAGTCCCGATTCCAGTGCAGGATCGCCGTCGGCGAACGTCGTCCAAGTAGCAAGCGGTGTCTTCGCAGGAATGCCCGAGCACGCAACCTGGGGAACGGGGATCTCGCGGTACCCGCCCTGTTTCCACGCCTCCAACGCCAGGGCAAAGGTCGCAATCTGAGTACATCTCGGGTCCAGCTCAAGGCCGAATAGGTTCTCGCGCAGCACCGCGTCTTGAGCGTCGGCAGGCGTGAGCCCCTCCGACTCCGCACGCATTCGCCAGAGCATCCCAAAGGCAGTCACGAGGAAATGACCAGAACCGCAACACGGATCGATGACAGTAACGTCTTCAATTCGCGTGGGCCAGGATCCGAACGCCCCTGCCTCAGGGAGACCGTCCGTGTTGAGCCGCAGGTATTCGAATCTCCGTAGGAGATCAGACTGGGGGTGCCGAACTGCCCACCAAGCCCCAAGTGTGTTCTCCAGCAGGAATCGCACCATGTAGTTCTCGGTGAAGAGCTGCGTCACTGGGGATAGGTCGGCACCGCCCACTCTGCGCCCCGACTCGTTGACCTCGTCTTTGGCCCGGGATTGCCAGTATTGGTATACCCAGCCCAGAGAGTCCTCCGCGTCGAGAATCTCGCGCGGCAACCCAGTTACGACGCTCTCAATCGCGAGCAGGTCCTCCCGAGTGAACCGGACCTTCGCAGATGGGTCGGACATCTTGAAGATCCCGGGCAACACATCTGCGGCGAACCGCGCAGCAACCGACCAGCCGTCGGGTTCGGCGAGGCTGTCGGCAAGTTCCTCGCAGTCGGCCAGCGTGACGGCGACGCCGTACTCCGGATGATGCAGCAGGCCGTTGGCCTCCAAGAACCGCGCAAAGAGGAACCTGTGCCACTGCTCGTAGGCAACCTCGCTCACAAGCAACGGGCACGCAACATCGACGTCTCCCGGGTCTGAAGACTTGTCGAGGCTGTCGCCCAACTGCCGGGCCCGCGCTCGAAGTGCGACGCGCAACGACTTCTCATCGGCTGTCAGATGTGTTGGCGCATCCCGCAACCCGACGCCCACGCGCGCGACGGCCGACGCTGCCGCAGCTTCGGCAACGCTTCGCCCGGCGAGGACGGCTCGTTCGAGGGTCCTACGTTGGTCGGCTGACAGTACTGACAAGACAAGACTCCTAGAGGATCAAGAACGTGTGCTCGGCCAGCTCGTCGAGCAACTTCTGGCGAAGTTTTGAGACGTAGGCCTCTACGTCGTCGACCGAACGCAAGGTCGCGTCCGGGGCGGAGGTCCGGAAGGCCTTCGGCTCCGACAACTTGGCCACGGCCTCACGGATCCGTGCGACCCGCTCACTCACAGCAGCCGTACGATCCGACCAAGCCTGCAACGGCCTGGTGTCTAGTGCGCTCAGCACTTCGCCGGGGGTGCCGAGGGCCGGCGTGTCCGCGTCTCGCAGGTCCTGCTGCGCGAGCAGTCGAGCCTGGTCGGTCGGGTCAAGCGCGCGCCAAGCCCCGTCCAACTCCAAGCCTTCTCCCGCCTGAGTAGCCGTAGCGTTGTATTCCTCGACCCGCCGCAGGAGTTCGGCACGCAACGCGTCGACCACATCGCTGACGATCGGCGGCACCGGGTCCGGTACCTCCAACAGCGACCGATTCGAAGCAACTGCTTCGAGTTGACCCTTGGCCACACCACCCTTGTCGCCGGCCAGGTGACTGACGAGGCGGTGTGCCTTCGAAAAGGCTTCGACGCGCGCCGCCTTGAGGCCCGCCTGCTTGCTCCACTCCTCGACCGTGGTGTTGAGCAGATGTGAGTTCTCGTTGACGGCCAGGATCAGTTCGTTGCCCTTGAGCTTGCGAAGGTCGTCGAGCACCTCAAGCTTCGGAGGGGCCGGGAGAGGCGCGTCGCCCCCGGCTTCCCGCGAGAGGTCCGCCAACTTCACAATGAGTGCCGCACAGCCGGAGGCCTCTTCACCCCGAACCACGGTGATCCCGGCCTTCGACAGCACCCCGGCCACGGCAAGCCGCACCGGCAAGGACACAGCCGCTGATTCACGTCGAAACACCAACTTACCGATGGCATTCGGTTTGAACTGCGAGACCGCGACTGGAGTGCCGTTCTCCTCGGCATTCAGTTCGGTGGCGAGCACGAGTGCAGCAAGCGCTGCATGGATCGCGTCACGAGGCCAGCCGTAGGCGGGCGCCTCGAACTTCTTGCGAATATCGTTACCCGTGGTCCCGGCAGCACTGATGCTCTCAAGGATTGCCTTGCAGACCGGGTGCTGAGCTGCGGGACCCGTGTACCCGACGGCCTCCAAGCAGTTCTCGTTGGACTGGAGTGCCCGGGTCCAAGCGGTACTCCATGCGTTGCTGTCAGCATCGCCGAACCGTGGGTACAGACGGACAACTGCGCGATCGATGGCCGACGCTAGGGATCGCGCGAGGTCGCCCTCCGCCACGCGATTCCCACCAGCCTGGACCACTGCCGATGATCGGAGCACGTCTTCAACGAGTCGGTTCAGGCGACCCTGTGCCTGGTCGCGCGTGGACTCCATCGCCCGACGTGCGGCAAGTCCCTCATCCGTCGTAGGCGCCGGGCGGGTGTTGATCGTCTCGGAGGCGGCTTCCAAGTCCGCCAGAGCGTCGACCAACGAGTCCGCCTCAACCTTCGGCAGATAAGCGAGGACGAGAGGCGAATCCTGCCCCGCGGAGGCAGCCAAGTCGTTGAACTGCTTCTCGGTGAGATCCCAGCCGCTTCGTACCCACAGCGGAACGTTCGCTTCGATCACGGGCGCGGTGTCGGCCCAGAAGATGTCGACCTGCCGTGCGGTCTTGCTGGCACCCTGAGGACGCTGCCAGGGAGCGAGACCGATCACCGCCTTGCGCAACGCTGCTTCGCGCTCGTGGGCGACTCGACCGAGGTCGCTGACGAATGCCGAGCGACGATTCCGGAAGTCG
>JBAQXA010000366.1:0-3819 GCA_049299195.1 Nocardioides sp. | reverse complement strand
GGTCATGCGCACCGGAGACGATGAGGTGGCGCTGCAGTTGCTCACCGAGGCGCGCGCGACGGACTCGCTGGTGCGTGAGCTGAGCGACGCCGCTGAGGAGGGCCTCGACGTGGTCGGCTCCTCACCCTTCCGGCTCGGGCAGCGCGGTGACCTGCGTCGCCTCGACGACCTGGTGGAGCCACTCGACCGGGCCCTGCGCAGCACCCGGGTGCTGGTGCGGCAGACGGCGATCGTCGCCTATCACCAGCTGTCGCTGCCCCCGACGTATGCCGACTTCTGCGCGGATCTCGCGGCGACGACCGACTTGGTGGCCGCCGCGTTGACGACCGAGCGGACTGCCGAGGGCGCCCGGCCGCAGCTCATCGCCCTGGCGGAGCGGAGCAGTCGCCTGACGCGCTCGGACGAGTTGGCCGGCGAAGCCGTCCTGTCCCAGCTGCGCTCGATCATTGCCGACCTGCTTGTGGTCACCGGGCTGAGCTCACTGGATGCGAGCGACCTGATCCCGGCCCCCAGGCCGCGCGGCTGAACGGCTCGCCTCATCGTTGCCTCGCGCGACGGCTCTCGGCTGTCGGTGGGCGGCGCTACGGTCTGCGCATGACCCCAGCCGTTGATGACGTCATCGCGTGGCTGCTCGCCGGCGACCCGAGCATCGAGTGGCAAACGCGCCGCGACCTGCTGGGCCATGCCCCGGCCGACTGGCAACCCGTGCGCGCTCGCGTCGAGTCCGAGGGCTTCGGCGCGGCACTCCTCGCCCAGCAGCGCCCCGATGGCCTGTGGGGAGGCGCCGGCTACTTCCCCGACGGCTTCACCCGCGAGCTCTTCGACCAAGAGGGGCAGCCCTGGACGACGACCGCGCACGTGTTGTCCGACCTCTGGGAGCTTGGGCTTGATCCGGCGAGCGAATCGGCTCGGCGCACCGTCGACCTGGTGGGTCGCAACGGGCGCTGGGATGCCGGTGACCTGCCCTACTGGGAGGGCGAAACCGAGGAGTGCATCAACGGTCAAGCGGTGGGCTATGGCAGCTACTTCGGGGTCGACATGTCCCGGTTGGTGGAGCGGCTCCTCACCGAGCAGCAAGACGACGGCGGTTGGAACTGTGAGCGCCCCAACGGCTCGGTCCGTGGCTCCTTCCACTCCACGATCAGCGTGGTCGAGGGACTGCTGGAGTTTGAGCGGGCCGGTCGCGGATCTCAGGCGTCGCGAGCGGCCCGGGCCCGCGGCGAGGAGTACCTCCTGGAGCGCAGGCTCTTCAAGCGGCTTTCGACCGGAGCACCGGCCGACGAGGACTTCCTGAAGCTCACCCACCCCAACCGTTGGTACTACGACGCGTTGCGCGGGCTCGACCACTTCCGCGCCGCCGGGGAGCTCACCGGCATACGGCCAGATGGGCGGCTGGGGGAGGCGCTGACCTGGTTGGAATCCCGACGCGGCACCGACGGGCGCTGGCCTCTCGACATCCGCCCGCGGGGCCGGGCCTGGATCGAGGTGGACGACGGACCCGGGCGGCCGTCTCGCTGGCTGACCTTGCGGGCGCTGCGCGTGCTCGCGTGGGCACGCTCCTGATCGCTCGCCTCTGATCCCCTGCTGTGATCCCGTGGCTGTGACCTCGTGGCTGTGACCGAGGGGCCGCCTGTCTGGGAGCATGCACGCTGTGGGTGAAGTCCAAGACGGTGGCGAGCGGTTCCAGTTCCTGGCGCTCGACTTCTGCCTGTGGGTGGGCGAGATCCTCGCCTCCAACGGGGCGGGTGCCGCCGAAGTTGCCCAGACCATGGAGGAGTTGGCCGTCCACTTCGGCCTGAAGCCGGTCGTCGACGTCACGTTTATCTCGCTGTCGATCAGCCATCAGACCTCACCGAGCAGTCCGGCGCGGGTCCAGATCCGGCAGGTCAAGGAACGCGAGCTCGACTATCAGGACCTCACGATGGTCGAGCACCTGGTCAGCCTCGTCCTCGCGGGCGACTGCGAACTCCCCGAAGCACGGGCGCGGCTCGCCCGGATCGTCAGCGGCACGCACCGCACGCCCCGCTGGGGGGCGGCGCTCGGGTGGGGCCTGATGGGCAGCGCCATCGCCCTCCAGCTCGGTGGCCGCGGCGTCGTGCTGCTCATTGCCTTCCTGGTCGCGGTCGCGATCGACCTCTCCCATGCGCTGTTGTCGGCGCGCGGTTTTGCGTTGTTCTATCGCCAGGTCGCCGGGGGCGCCCTCGCCTCGGTGGTGGCGGCGCTCGCCGCGGCCACGCCGCTCGATCTCGATCCCTCGCTCGTGATCACCGCCAACATCATCATTTTGTTGTCCGGGGTGAGCTACATGGGAGCGCTGCACGATGCGCTGACCGGCTACTACATCACCGCCGGCGCGCGCCTGCTTGAAGCCACCTTGGCGACCGGCGGCATCATCGCGGGCGTCAGCCTCGGGCTCTCGATCGCCGACCTGATCGGTGTGGACGTCCGCTCCTTCGACCCGGGCCGCACCTCCCTCGAATCTGCCCTGTATGCCGTGATCGGGGCGGCGCTGGCGGCGCTTGGCTTCGCGATCGCCTCCTATGCACCGCGCCGGGCGCTCCTGCCGATCGCCGGGCTGGCGGCCATCGGGATGGGCATCTTCCAAGCGGTGAGCCACCTGGACTTCGGGCGACCCTGGTCCTCCGGGTTGGCCGCGGTGGCCGTCGGCATCTGCACACCCGTGCTGCGGCGCAAGGTCGGGGTGCCGGCCCTGGTGCTGGCCGTCTCGGCGGTCGTCCCGCTGCTGCCGGGGTTGCTGATCTTCCGCGGGCTGTCGCTCATGACGGAGTCGGGCGGTCAGGCGTCGATGGGTCTGCTGTCGTTGATCACCGCCGGTTCGGTGGCGCTCGCTCTCGCGGCCGGCGTACTCGCGGGGGACTATCTGTCGCGGCCGGTCAAGCGGAGTGCGCGGGTGTTGCGTCGCGGGGTCGGGCGTGGTGTGGGGCGAGGGCTGGGTCGCCGCACGTCAGTGCCTCCGCCGCGAGGCAGCGGGCGACAGCGCGGGCGCTGATCGCGGGCGTTGTCACCGAGAGGCCGGATGCGTGAGTCGGAATGCCGTCAGGTGAGGTCGGCGAGTGCGGCATGCCAGCGGGCGTCGGTGGCCCCGTCGAAGGGTGCGGTTCGCGCCCGGATCGCTACCACCAGCGCATCGGCCGTCGCGCCCGCTGAGGCGACGACATCGGCGGGATAGCTCCACTCGATCCGGTGTGCGGCGAACTCGTCCTCGTCGTCGATCCACACCCGGCCGGCGCGGCCGCGGATCACGTCGAGGTCCAGGTCGACGCACTGGACCGTCGGGGGATCGGTGTCGACCCACGACGGCTCGGTGGTCACATCGACATAGACCTCCAGCTCGCTGGGCAGGGCATGAAACGACGCCAGCCAGCTGCGGCCCAGCGTGCCGAAGACCGGAGAAGTCGTCGCCGGCACGAGGCTGACCATCGCGTTGCGGCCGATGATCTCCACTCCTGGGCGGACGTAGCGGGTGCCGACCGGATGCCCGAACCAATCGCCGTACCCGTCGGCCCCGAGGTAGATCGAGGGGTAGGTCCAGTGCGGCCGATCGCGCCATTTGGTGGTGACGAGGCTGGTGTGGGTGCCCGGGGGTGGTGGGGCGACGGGCGGGCCGCTCATCAGCCGGCTCCGCGTTTGGTGGCGGCCACGAGGAGGTCTTGATAGCGCGCTCCGGCGAGTCGGGAGAGCTGGTGGAGGAGGTGCGCGTCGACCCCCACCAGCACGCGCGGTTTGCCGGCCAGGGCGCCGTCGAGGATGATCCGCGCGGCCTGCTCGGGCTCCATCCGGGCGTGCTTGGTGTCGAAG
>JBAQXA010000365.1:0-5649 GCA_049299195.1 Nocardioides sp. | reverse complement strand
CTCCCAGAGACAGGCCAGCACGAGCACCAGCAGGCCCACAGGTGGCTTGATCCCCACCGCGGCACCGAGCAGCAACGTCGCCGTCCAGTGCCTGCCAACGGAGGCCAGGCCCAACCCGGCGAACGCAAGGCCGGTCATCACCAGATCGTTGTGCGGCGACGCTACGCCCACCCCGAGCACCAACGGAGAGAGCACGACGAGCGCAACCGCATCGGCACTACGTCGGCCCGCGAGGGGGGCCAGGCGGGCCAATCCCCATGCCAAACCCACCAGCCCACCCAAAGCGAGCAGCCGATGGCCAACGACAAGCAGATGGGGAGACTCAGTGAACACACCCAGGGCACCTGACAGCAGGAAGTGCACGGGCCCGTAGCGGGCGGGAATCTCACGCCAGTTGGGATGCACGAGGTCGCTGATTGGCCCGGCGAGCTCACCCGGTGTCACCAAATAGGGCGAGTCGCCGTTGGCCACGATCAGGCTGTTGGCGGCATACACCCACGCGTCGTCGGAGAAGATCGGCGGCAAGAAGAGAAACGGCACTGACCACAACACGGCGAGACCGACAAGGCCGCTCACATTGGGGTCGCTCGCCACGAAGGTCCGGCGGCAAACGGCTATCCAAGCGATAATCATCAAGAAGGTGCCCAGTAGCGCGGCGGCATTCGCCAGCCCTGATGGCACGTTGTTCAACGCCTGGATCGGTTGCCGAGATAGCGCCGAGCCGCCCAGCGCGAGGAGCACCGACCCGGCAAATCCAAGCGCTCGCATTCGTCGCAGTCTAAACACCGAGGCGCCGACGCGGTGTCGTTCCGCCTAAGCTGCGCGCATGCGGCTGGCCACGTGGAACGTCAACTCCCTGCGGTCGCGGATCGGGCGCGTCGAGGCCTTCTTGGAGCGGCACGACGTCGATGTTCTGGCCCTCCAGGAGGTCAAGGCGCGCGAGGAGCAATTGCCGCTCATGGGCTTGCAGGCGTTGGGCTACGACGTCGCGACCGTCGGTTACAACCAGTGGAACGGTGTGGCCATCATCAGCCGAGTCGGTCTGGCCGACGTGACCGAGGGCTTCCCCGGTATGCCGCTGTGGGGCGACCCGCCGCTGGCCGAGGCGCGGGCACTCGGCGCGCAATGTGGCGGCATACGCGTGTGGTCGCTGTATGTCCCCAACGGCCGCAAGGTCGATGACCCACACTTCACCTACAAGCTCGAATGGCTCGCCTCGCTGCGCGCGTCGGCAGCCTCCTGGCTCACCCAACCCACCGCCCTGGTCGGCGACTGGAATATCGCGCCGACCGACGATGACGTCTTCGATCCCGCGGCCTTCGTCGGCTCGACCCATGTGACCGCGCCCGAGCGCGAGGCGTTTGCGGCATTCCTCGCCGACGGGTGGAGCGACCTCGCCCGCCCCCACACCCCCGAGCCGGACACCTATACCTACTGGGACTACTACCGGCAGCGATTCGAGCGCAATCGGGGCATGCGGATCGACTTCCTCCTCGGCTCGCCACCGCTCGCCGCACGCGTGCGCGGCGCGTTCGTGGATCGCGAGGAGCGGGCCGGCCAAGGCGCCAGCGACCACGCTCCGGTGATCGTCGATTTGGAGTCCTGAAGGCTGTCGGTGGCGCCCGCCATGATCAATCCATGGACACCGGCACCTTCCTCGCCCTAGTGATCGGCCTCGGCTTCGGGCTGCTCCTCGGCGCCGCCTTGGGCCTCGGCTGGGGGCGCGCTCAAACCGCCAGCCCCTCCTCCCGCGCCCTCTCCGACCAGCGCGCTGCCGACCAAGCCGTCCTGCGCGACGGCCTCGATCGGCTCTATGACCAGTTGCGCGACCTAGAGCACAGCCGCACGAGCTGGCAAGGGCAGTTCAATCAGCAGGTCGACGACATGCGTCATACCAACGAGGCGCTCCGCCACGAGACCCACTCACTCTCCACAGCCCTGCGCAGCCCCCAGATCCGCGGCCAGTGGGGAGAGCTCCACCTGCGCCGCGCCGTGGAGTTAGCCGGGCTGGTCAATCGATGCGACTTCCACGAGCAGCCCCACCTCGCCACCGACAACGGCTCCGTGCGACCCGATCTGGTCGTCAATCTCGCGGGCGGCGGGCAGGTGATCGTCGATGCGAAGGTCCCGCTCGAGGCCTACCTCCAAGCACTGAAGGTTTCCGGCCGCGAGCAGGAGCAATGCCTCCAACAACATGCCCGCGCCATGCGCGCCCACGTCGACGCGTTGGGCGCCAAGCGCTACTGGCGGGCGGTTAGCGACTCCCCCGAGTTCGTGGTCCTGTTCGTTCCCGCCGAGTCCTTCCTCGCCGCCGCGCTCGAGTCCGATCCGACCCTGCTTGAGTACGCCGCCACGCGTCGCGTGATCCTGGCTGCACCCACCACTCTGATCGGCCTCCTCCGCACGGTCGCCCATGGCTGGAGCCACTCAGCGCTGGCCGAGCAGGCCGGCGAGGTCCACCGCTTGGGCCGCGAACTCCACGACCGGCTCAACCGCTTCGGGGCTCACCTCGACAGCCTCGGTCGCTCGCTAGGCGCCGCGCTGACTCACTACAACCACGCGGTCGGCTCCCTGGAGACGCGAGTCCTGGTGTCGGCTCGCCGCTTGGGCGACTTAACCCCCGGCGCCGACGAGCTCACCGCACCGCGCCAGATCGACGCGGCGCCACGCTCCCTCGGGGGCGTCGACCCAGACCTCACCGATTCGGCGCGCCATGTCCGCGGCCTCTGAGTCCGGCCCTAGCCTGGGGCGCGTGGAGGCAGTGGAGCGCTGGTCCCGTGGGACCGAGTCGGCCCGCTCCTTGCTTGCCCTGGGCATCGCCATCGTCTTGACCGGTGTGGTCATCGAGTTGCTCACCGGCGACTCTCTCGGCTGGCTCTTTGACATCGGTTTTGTCGCGGCGTGCATCTTGATCGCCCTGCGGGTCCGACCTGGAGAGTTCACCACCGTGGCTGCGTGGCCCCCGGTGATCATGCTCGTCGTGGTGTGGCTGCTCGCCTGGACCTCACGCCCGGTGATCGCCCAGCCCCACGACTCCCTGATCCAGACCCTCGTTACCGGCCTGGCAAACCACGCGATCGCCCTCGGGCTGGGCTACGGCCTCTGCGTCGGCATACTGCTCTGGCGCCAGCGGCGGCTCATCGCCGGCTAAACCGGCTGAGCAGTTCTCAGGCCTCGAAGCGTGCCGGATCTCCTGCGCCCACGCGCACGATCTCGGGTTCGTCTTCCGACCAGTCGACCACCGTCGTCGGCAACGCCGACGTCTCCCCCGCGTCGATCACGAGGTCGACAAGGTGTTCCAGCTCCTCCTTGACGTCCCAGCCCATGGTGCGCGGCGCGTCCTCGCCCGGCAGGATCAGCGAACTCGTCAAGAGCGGCTCACCGTGCGCCGCGAGCAACGCCTGCACGAGTGCATGGTGCGGGATCCGCACCCCGACCGTGCGCTTCTTGGGGTGCATCAACTGCCGCGGCACCTCGCGGGTGGCCGGGAGGATAAACGTGTAGGGCCCGGGCGTCGCTGCCTTGATCGCCCGGAAGCTCGAGTTGGGCACATGCACAAACTGGCCGAGCTGGGAGAAGTCGCGGCACATCAGCGTGAAGTGGTGCCGCTCATCGAGCTCCCGGATCCGCAGGATCCGCTCCTTGCCGGACTTGTTGCCCAGCCTGGTCCCCAACGCATAGCCGGAGTCGGTGGGGTAGGCGATCAGCGCGTCGTCGGCCAACGCCTCGACCACCTGGTCGATGAGCCGTTCCTGCGGGTTGTCCGGGTGGATGTCGAGATAGCGCGCCATGTCGACGACGTCAGTCCCGGCTGATGGGCTGGCTGGCGGGTTGATCAGCGGATGGGCCGGTGGATTGGCCGGCTTGCTGAGCCGCACGCATGTCCCGCCTCAGCTCCGGCGGCAGCGCAAAGATCAGTGACTCGTCGGCGGTCCGCACCGAGCGAGCGTCGGGATAGCCCCGACCGGAGAGCCACCCCAGCACACCCTGGACCAGCTCCTCGGGCACCGATGCCCCAGACGTCACGGCCACGGTGTCGACGCCCGCCAGCCAGGCCTCGTCGATCTCCGAGGCGTCATCGACTCGGTACGCCGATCGGGCTCCGGCCTCGAGGGCGACTTCAACCAGGCGCACCGAGTTCGACGAGTTGCCCGACCCGACAACGATCACCAAGTCGGTTCCGGAAGCAATCTCCTTGACCGCCAACTGACGATTTTGAGTCGCATAACAGATGTCATCGCTCGGCGGATCGAGCAGCTCGGGGAAGCGCTCCCGAATCGCCGCAACCGTCTCGAGCGTCTCGTCGACCGAAAGGGTCGTCTGCGAGAGCCACGCAACCTTGCTCGGATCCCGCACGGTGATCCCAGCCACGTCGGCAGGGCCCTGCACGAGCTGAATGTGCTCGGGCGCCTCGCCAGAGGTGCCCTCGACCTCCTCGTGACCGGCGTGCCCGATCAGCAAGATGTCGTAGTCCTCGGCCGCAAAGCGGCGGGCCTCATGATGGACCTTGGTCACCAGCGGGCAGGTCGCATCGATCGTCTTCAGCGACCGGACGGCGGCGTCTCGGTGCACCTCCGGGGAGACACCATGGGCGGAGAAGACGACGGTGGACCCGGTGGGCACCTCGTCGAGCTCTTCGACAAAGATCGCCCCGCGCGCCTCGAGCGTCGCGACCACATGCTTGTTGTGCACGATCTGCTTGCGCACATAGACCGGAGCGCCGTAGAGATCCAGGGCCTTCTCGACCGTGATGACGGCCCGGTCGACCCCGGCGCAATAGCCGCGTGGGGCGGCCAGGAGCACGGCGCGCTCGGCGCCATCGGCCGGGAGGATGGTCGGAGCAGCGAGCTCCACGGCATCGGTTGGCATGCCCGGAGTCTATGTCGGCGGGGCCAACTACGCTCACTCCATGGCCTTGGAGACCTCCCTCGACGCACCCGCCCCGGTGCGCCAGATCTCCCTGCTCCTCGACGACTGGATCTCTCGGTTGGGGGCGGTGTGGGTGGAGGGCCAACTCGCCCAGATCAATCGCCGCAGCGGAGTCAGCACCGTCTTTATGACGTTGCGCGACCCGATCGCCGACGTCTCGATCTCGCTCACGTGTGCCCGGTCGATCTTCGACAGCCTGCCGTCACCGCCAGTGGAGGGCGCGCGCGTGGTGGTGCAAGCCAAGCCCTCGTTCTACCCCTCTCGCGGCACGCTGTCGCTGCAGGCGCGAGCCATTCATCTCGTCGGGCTCGGCGACCTGCTCGCCCAGCTCGAACGACGCCGCCAACTCCTCGCCGCCGAAGGGCTCTTCGCCGCCGAGCTCAAGCGCCCACTCCCGTTCCTCCCCCGTGCGGTGGGTCTCGTCACCGCGCCCCGCTCCGCCGCCGAGCGTGATGTCGTCGAAAACGCGCGTCGCCGCTGGCCCGCGCTGCCGTTTGTCACGGCGTACGCCGCGATGCAGGGCACCCGCTGCGTCCCTGAGGTGGTCGCTGGGTTGCAGAAGCTCGACCGCAACCCGGAGGTCGACGTCATCGTGGTCGCCCGCGGGGGCGGGTCGGTCGAAGACCTGTTGCCCTTCTCCGATGAGTCGCTGGTCAGATGCGTCCACGGGTTGCGCACCCCGGTCGTCTCCGCCATCGGTCACGATCAGGACCAGCCACT
>JBAQXA010000364.1:0-1551 GCA_049299195.1 Nocardioides sp. | reverse complement strand
GCGGCGGCGATCTCGGGGACCGGCGCGCGCGCGTCGAGGACGAGATAGTGCTGGGGGCTGCGCGCCGCCAGGGCGAGGAAGCCGGCCCGCACCCGCTCGTGGAACTCCGCGGACTCCCCCTCGATCCGGTCGCGCTCGGCGAACCGATCGAGGCCCGCCTGCGGCGCCAGGTCGAGTACGACGGTCAGGTGCGGCCGCAGGTCGCCCGTCGCCCAGCGGGCAATGGCCTCGACCTCGGCGAGGGCGAGGGTGCGACCGGCGCCTTGATAGGCAAGCGTCGAATCGACGTAGCGGTCGGTGATGACCACCGCGCCTCTGGCCAGGGCTGGCTCGACGACGGTGTCAACATGCTCGGCCTTGTCGGCGGCATACAGCAACGCCTCGGTGCGGTCGCTGAGCTCGCCGGTCGCCGGGTCGAGCACGATCTGCCGGATCTTGCGCCCGACCTCGGTATCGCCGGGCTCGAAGGTGAGCACGACTTCGTGGCCCTGCTCCTCCAGCCACGCGCTGAGCAGCTTTGACTGGGTGGACTTGCCGGCACCCTCGCCGCCCTCGAAGCACACAAAGAGCCCAGCATCGGCATAGCGGCCGGGGGCTTCGGTCGGAGGGTTCACGGGAGTGACGCTACGAGGTGGCACCGACATCGCGCCATCTGGTCCGGCTACTTCGTCCCGGCCTTCTTGGCCGCAACCTTCTTGGTCACTGCCTTCTTGGTCACGGTCTTCGTCACGGCCTTCTTGGTCGTCTTCTTCGCCGTGGCTCGCTTGGCGGGTGCCTTCTTGGCCGTCGTGCGCCGCCCGGTCGCCTTCTTGGCCGGCCCGCGCGAGCGCCGATCGGCCAGCAGTTCGGCGGCACGCTCCAAGGTGATCGCCTCAACCGAGTCGTCCTTGCGGAGCGTGGCGTTGTATTCGCCGTCGGTGACGTATTCGCCGAAGCGGCCCGACCGCACCACGATCGGCTGCCCGGAGACCGGATCGGGCCCGAGCTCCTTCAGCGGCGCCGCAGCGGCGGCGCGGCCGCGCGTCTTGGGCTGGGCATAGATGACCAGCGCCTCGTCCAGGGTGATCGTGAGCAGTTGCTCCTCGGCCGGCAGGGTGCGCGAGTCGGTGCCCTTCTTGAGGTAGGGCCCGTAGCGGCCGTTCTGAGCGGTGATCTCGGTGCCGTCTTCGGCCACCCCGACCACGCGCGGCAGCGAGAGCAGCTTGACGGCGTCATCGAGGGTCACCGTGTCCAGCGACATCGACTTAAACAACGAGCCGGTCCGACCACGGGCCCCCTTGGGCGCGTCCTCTTCGAGCACCTCGGTGACGTAGGGCCCGTAGCGCCCGCTCTTGGCGACGACTTCGAGTCCGGACTCCGGGTGGCGGCCGAGGCGGATCTCCTCCCCCGCGGGGCTTTGAAGCAACTCCTTCGCCTTGGCGAGCGTCAGCTCGTCGGGCGGCAGATCGTCGGGCACGTTGGCGCGCACGGCACCCGGCGTACCGTCCTCGTCGGGGCCTTCGAGGTAGGGGCCGTATTTGCCCACGCGCAGCGCGATGTGGTCTTCGGGCG
>JBAQXA010000363.1:0-4900 GCA_049299195.1 Nocardioides sp. | reverse complement strand
GGGGAGACCGCCCTCGTAGGCGTCCAGGACGTAGGCCCACACCAGCAGTTCGCCGGTCATGGTGGCGACCCGCACCTTGGTCTTGCGATAGAGGCCGGTGTCGGCCGCCTCCCAGGAATCGAGCCGGGTCTCGTCCTCGGCGGTGACGTCATAGACGGCCACGAAGACCTGGTCGAGCGGGTCCTCCACGATGGTGGGCAGCGCCCCGTCCCAGCCGTGCTCCTCCCCGCCGAAGGTCAATCGCCAGCCCTGGAGCCAGCCCGTCGTGTGGAGGGGCGAATGCGGGCAGCGCTCGACCATGCGGGCTGGGTCGAGGTTGCTCCCGTAGGCCGCATAGTGGGTCATGCCGCCCAAGGCTAACGGGCCTGCGTAGGCTGCTCTGCGTGACTCATTTCGACGTGCTCGTGCTCGGTGCCGGTCCCGGCGGTTATGTCGCGGCGATCCGCGCCTCCCAACTTGGTCTGAGTGCCGCGGTGATCGAGGAGAAGTACTGGGGCGGGGTCTGCCTCAATGTTGGCTGCATCCCCTCCAAGGCGCTGCTCAAGAACGCGGAACTCGCCCACCTGCTCGCCCACGAGAAGGCCAAATACGGCATCACCGGCGACGCGTCGATGGGCTATGCCCCGACGCACTCGCGCAGCCGTCAGGTCTCGGCGGGGATCGTCAAGGGCGTGCACTTCTTGATGAAGAAGAACAAGATCACCGAGATCAACGGCTGGGGCACGCTGCGCGGTGAGGTCGACGGCAAGCAGACGGTGGAGGTCGCCGACGGCGACGGCAACACCGCGTCATACACCTGCGACAACCTGATCATTGCGGCCGGCGCGACGACGCGGCTGATCCCCGGCACCAGCCTGTCGGAGCGCGTGGTGACCTATGAGGAGCAGATCCTCGACGACCAGCTCCCCGAGAGCATGATCATTGCCGGCTCGGGTGCGATCGGGGTCGAGTTTGCTTATGTGATGAAGAACTTCGGCGTCGACGTCACCATCGTGGAGTTCCTCGACCGGATGGTGCCGACCGAGGACGCCGATGTGTCCAAGGAGCTGGCGCGCCACTACAAGAAGCTCGGCATCAAGGTGCTCTTGGGCACCAAGGTTGAGTCCATCGAAGACTCCGGCGCCGAGTCGGGACAGAAGGTCCGCGTCACCGTCAGCCCCGCCGGGGGTGGTGAGTCCCGGGTGCTGGAGACCGACAAGGTGCTGCAGGCGATCGGTTTCGCGCCGCGCTTGACCGGCTATGGCCTGGAAAACACCGGCGTCGCCCTCACCGATCGGGGGGCCATCGCGGTGGATGCTCGCGGACGCACCAACGTCGCGGGCGTGTATGCCATCGGTGATGTCACCGGCAAGATGATGCTCGCCCACGTCGCCGAGGCGATGGCGGTGGTAGCGGCCGAGACGATCGCCGGCGCGGAGACGATGGAGATCGACTTCGCGATGATCCCGCGGGCGACCTACTGCCAGCCGCAGATCGGCTCCTTCGGCTACTCCGAACAGCAAGCCCGCGACCTGGGCTACAACGTCAAGACGGCGAGCTTCCCGTTCGCCGCCAATGGCAAGGCCCAGGGGCTGGGCGATGCGGTCGGCTTCGTCAAGGTCGTCGCCGACGCCGAGCACAACGAGTTGCTGGGTGCCCACATGATCGGCCCCGACGTCACCGAGTTGCTCCCCGCGCTCACGCTGGCGCAGCGATTCGATCTGACCGCCGACGAGGTGGCGCGCAACGTCTTTGCGCACCCGACGTTGTCCGAGGCGGTCAAAGAGGCCGTGCACGGCATCGCCGGCCACATGATCAACCTCTGAGGCAGGCGTGGCGGAGCTCAATCAAGTCGTCATCGTCGGGGGCGGACCCGGGGGCTATGAGGCAGCGCTCGTCGCGGCCCAACTCCACGCTCGGGTGACCGTCGTCGACTCCGACGGCATCGGCGGTTCGGCGGTGTTGACCGACTGCGTGCCGTCCAAGACGTTGATCGCGACGGCCGACGTGATGGCCGAGCTCGACGGGGCCGCCGAGCTCGGGATGACCCATCACGACGCCGACGGCGACGCCGCAACCGCGATCCACGTCGACTTGGGCAAGCTCAACGAGCGGGTCAAGCGCCTCGCGGCCGATCAGTCGGCCGACATCGCGGCCCGACTCAAGCGTGAGGGCGTCCGGGTGGTGCGCGGCCACGGGCGTTTGGACGGGCCGGGAGCGGTCGTCGTACACACCCTGGAGGGGGAGGAGGAGCGCCTGGAGGCGAGCGCCATCTTGTTGGCGACCGGAGCCCGGCCCCGGGTGTTGGAGTCGGCGCAACCCGATGGCGAGCGGATCCTCACGTGGGAGCAGGTCTACGACCTGCGCGAGACCCCGAGCCACCTGATCGTGGTCGGCTCCGGTGTGACGGGGCTGGAGTTTGCTTCGGCCTACCTCAACCTAGGGATCCCGGTCACGCTGGTCAGCTCCCGTGAGCGGGTGCTTCCCGGCGAGGACGCCGACGCGGCGGCCGTCTTGGAGTCGGTGCTCACCCGCCGCGGCATGACCGTGCTGGCGCAGGCGCGGATGGCTTCGGTCACGCGCACCGGCGATGAGGTCGTCGTGGCCCTCACCGATGGCCGCGAGCTGACCGGCTCGCACTGCATCTTGGCGCTCGGCTCGATCCCCAACACCGGCGACCTCGGGTTGGAGAGCGCCGGCGTCCGCACCGACGAGGGCGGGTTCATCAAGGTCGACCGGGTCTCACGCACGTCCGCTCCCAATGTGTATGCCGCGGGCGACTGCACCGGGATCTACATGCTCGCCTCGGTGGCCGCGATGCAGGGCCGGATCGCGATGTGGCACTACATGGGCGACGCGGTCGCGCCGCTCGATCTGCGCAAGGTCTGCGGCAACGTCTTCACCTCACCGGAGATCGCGACCGTCGGCTGGTCGCAGAAGGCCGTCGATGCGGGCGAGATCGCCGCAGAGACCGTGATGTTGCCGCTGGCCACCAACGCACGGGCCAAGATGCAGGGCATCCACGATGGCTTCGTCAAGCTCTTCTGTCGTCCCGGCACCGGCTCGGTGATCGGTGGGGTCGTGGTGGCGCCGCATGCCTCGGAGCTGATCCACGCGCTGTCGTTGGCGGTCGCGGAGTCGCTGACCGCGGACCAACTCGCGCAGGCGTTTACGGTTTACCCCTCGCTCAGCGGCTCGATCGCCGAGGCCGCGCGCAGGCTGCACCAGGTCTGAGCCGAAGGCAGACTGGCTCAGAAGCCGCCGAAGTCGCCGCCGCCGAAGTCCATTCCGCCGCCCCAGTCGCCGCCACCGGCATCGCCGCCACCCCAGTCGCCCCCGCCGGAATCGCCGCCTGCATCACCGCCGGAATCGCCGCCGGAATCGCCGCCAGTGTCGCCGCCTGACCCGTCTTGGCCGGCGTCGTAGCCCGCGTCATACCCGGAGTCGTAGCCCGAGTCATAGCCACTGCCGAAGTCGTTGACCATGCCGCCGGTCCACATGGAGTTGAGCATCGTCATGACGAAGAAGGTCGGCATCATCGAGGCGTAGGCGTCGAAGTAGCCCATCGCGTAGGGCTGGTAGGCGGGCCCGGCGCGCCAATAGGGCACGGAGGAGTGGTTGCGCTCAACCGTGCGGATGTCGGGCTCAGCCCCGGCGCGCACCCGATCGGCGTCGGCGGTGCACATCGGGACCGACCGCTGCTCGCCACCCGGAGGCGCCCACTCGACGTCTTGGGTCGAGGGGCCATGTTGGGGGTTGAAGAAGCAGGGAGCGCGCCGGATCGGCAGCGGCTCGCCGTTCTCCCGAGCCAGCACACACGCCATCGCGTAGCGGCCGTCCTCCAGCGCATGGGTGACCGACTTGACCTGCTCGGGCGTCGTCGCGGTGCGCAGCCGCTCCTTGGCGGTCTCATATGAGTTGAGCGCCCGCTGATAGTCCTGCCGCATGGCGGTGTCCATCGTGGTGGTCATCGTCTCGATGTGGAGGTTCTGCAGCTCCTCACCAAAGACGGTGACGTCCTCGTCGGCCAACTTCTTGGCGCCGTCGACTTCGGCCGTACGCCGCTGGGTCACCTGCCGCGACTTCATCTGGCTGCTCACAGCCATGGCCACACCCACGCCGATGAGCACCAACACGATGATGAAGAACAACATGTCGCCAGCGTAGCCAGCCGCCTCCAACGCGCCAGTCGGAGAGCGCCCGGAGCTGAGGGGCCGTAGCTGCAGGGCCGCCCAGATCCCAACGTTTGCTACGCGCGCGACGGCGTGTTGTGGGGGAAACGTTGGTAACGGGTGAGTGGCGTCGCGCCTGGGGACTGGTGAGAGGGCGGTGCGCGGCTAGCTCAGCACCAAGACAAGGTCGCCGCCGTCGACGGTCTGGGTGCCGCTCAGGGCGACCCGCTCGACAGTGCCGGCGACGGGGGCCGTGATGGAGGCCTCCATCTTCATTGCCTCGATGGTCGCGACCACATCTCCGGCGGCGATCTCGTCGCCGACCGCGACGTTGACGGTCACGGCGCCCTGGAAGGGGGCAGCGATGTGGCCCGGTTTGGTGGTGTCGGCCTTCTCGGCCGCGGCCACCGCGCTTGCCACCGACTTGTCGCGCACCGAGACCGGGCGGAGTTGGCCGTTGAGCGTTGCCATCACCGTGCGGTAGCCGCGCTCGTCGGCGGCGCTGATCGCCTCGAGGCCCACGATCACGGTCTTGCCCTTGCCGAGGGTGACGATGTGTTCGCTGCCGGGGGTGAGCCCATAGAGGTAGTCCATCGTCGGCAGCACCGACAGGTCGCCGTAGGTCGCCCGGGCCTCGTTGAAGTCGCGGGTGGGGCCGGGGAAGAGCAGTTCGTTGAGCGTACGCCGCCGCAGCGGCGAGGCGGTCGTGCTGTCGCCCGCCAGCGCGGCCGATTGCTCCTCGGTGAGCG
>JBAQXA010000362.1:0-1871 GCA_049299195.1 Nocardioides sp. | reverse complement strand
GTGACCGGGAGTCTGGTGGCGCGCGGCAGCAGGGCAACGGCGGCCAAGAGCCCGAGGACCAGCCCGCCGCCGACGAGGCCCCCGCTCGGCGGCGTTGAGACACGGCCGTCCAACAGGCTCCACCCCGTGACGGGGTCGAGCAGTCGACCGGCATCGAGGAAGAGTCCGGCGCTGCCGCCCTCGGTCACCAGCGAGAGCCACCACGGACAGAGCAGGACGAGAGGCACGCCGAGCGTGACAAGCGCAGGTGCCCAGTTCGCGCGGTCGGCGGTCCGCGTCGTGGCGATAACGGCAACGAAGGCCGCCACCGTAAGCACGACCGCGAGCCACCATGCGGCTGGCACGAAGGCCGTGAGCACACTGAGCAGCAGGCCGGTTCTCCAGGCCGCACGCCAGCGGCGTTCGACCTCCGGCTCGGCGAAGCCCAGCGCCGCATGCGTGAGCCAGGGCAGCAACGCGGCCAGGACGACAAGCCCGAACTGCCCGCTGCCGTAGGCACCCGACGTCACCGGGACCAGCGCGTAGGTCGCGGCTCCGCCAGCCAGCAACCAGGTCGGGAATCCTCCCGGGTGGACCAACCGGCCCAAGACCCGCAGCAGCCGCCACATCCCCCACATGCCGAGCGGGACCGCCCCGGTGAGCAACAACCCGACCGCCACGTTGGGGCCCCCGGGCGTGATGGCCGCGAGCGCGGAGAGGACGGCAAGGTAGGGCGGCGCAGACAGGGCGGTGCCTTGGCCGAGAAGCTGCCAGCCGGACAGATAGCTGCGCCACCAGACCGAGGCGCTGTCGGGGGCAGGAGCCAGGGCTCCCCCCGCGAGTTCTCCCCCCGCGAGGCCACCCCAACTGAAGCGGAGTCCCACGACCGTGAGCAGCGCAAAGCCGGTGACCAAGAGGGCCACGGGGGAGGTCAAGAAGCGGACCATGACCCCGGACTCGGGCGCTGGCAACTCCTCCTCATCGTCCAGCGTGGGTGGCGCCACCACCTTGGCCCGGCGCGCACTGCTGACCGGCAGCGCCGCCTCCGCGGCAGCCAGTCGCCGCCGCTCGGCAACGTCTTGGGCCTGTCGGGTTGCGGCCGAAGCGAAGTCGCGGACCGCGTCGAGACCGTGCCGGTAGGGCAGCCACCAGGGCGCCAAGAGAGCCGCCACCCGCTCGCTGTCACCGGCGTGCAGGTCGTGTCGAGCGCGTCGAGCCTGATGGATCTGGCGCGGATGGGCGTAGAAGGCGAGCAGCGCCGCGAGTTCGTCGAGGGCCTGCCCCACCGATCGGACCAAGAGGAGCCCGAGCACCCGCACCAGGCTGCCGAAGCCGATCCGCACGGCCGCATAGGGCAGCGCGCCGGGGCGCACGTTCGCGAGCAGCGTGTAGAGCGCGGCGCGCCGTTCGGCGTAATGGGTATGCCGCCCGGTCAGCGGCGTGCGCCGGATGCCGCGATGCGCCGCCTCGGCGTGGAAGACCACCGCGGCCGGCTCGACGACGGTCTTGTAGCCGGCCGACGCGGCCCGCCACCCGAGGTCAAGGTCGTTGCCGAAGATCGGCAACTGCGGGTCGAAGCCGCCGAGCGCTTCAAACGTCGTCGTGCGCGCCAGCAGCCCCGCCGAGTGCACGGCAAGCACCTCTCGGGACTCGTCGTGCTGCCCCTGGTCGTATTCACCGCGCTCGAGCCCGGTCTCGCGCCGACCCGTCCCCGACATGGTGATGCCGACTTCGAGGAGGCGCCTCAGTGAGGGCCACTCGCGCAGCTTGGGCCCGACGAAGTCGGCGTCGGGGTCCTGCTCCACGCGCTCCAGCAGCCGCACCAGCGCGGCCGGGGCCGGGCGGGAGTCATCGTGCAGGATCCAGAGCCATTCCGGCTCGACCCCCGTGGC
>JBAQXA010000361.1:0-3175 GCA_049299195.1 Nocardioides sp. | reverse complement strand
GTCCGGGCACGACCTGCAGCACCGACAGGTCCCACATGCCGTTGTGGCTGGCGCCATCGTCGCCGGTGACTCCGGCTCGGTCGAGCACGAAGGTGACCCCGCACTCGTGCAGCGCGACGTCCATCAGCACCTGGTCGAAGGCCCGGTTGAGGAAGGTCGCATAGACCGCGACCACGGGGTGGAGCCCGCCCATCGCTAGGCCGGCGGCCGACGTGGCGGCGTGCTGTTCAGCGATGCCGACGTCGAAGGTGCGCTCGGGGAAGCGCTGCTGGAACTTGTGGAGGCCGACCGGGTGCATCATCGCCGCGGTGATCGCCACGATGTCGCGTCGGCGCGTGCCGAGGCGGACCATCTCGTCGGCGAAGACGTCGGTCCAGATCTTGCCCTTGGGCGTCTCCTCGCCGGTGTCGACGTCAAACGGTCCGGGGGCGTGGAACTGGTCGGCTTCGTGGCGCTCCGCGGCGTCATACCCATAGCCCTTGCGGGTGATCGCGTGCACGATCACCGGCCCGCCGAAGCGCTTGGCCTGGGTGAGCACCTGCTCCATCGCGCCGATGTCGTGGCCGTCGACCGGGCCGACGTACTTGAGGCCGAGGTCTTCGAAGAGGCCCTGCGGGGCCAGGGCGTCCTTGACGCCCTTCTTGATCGCGTGCAGCGCGTCGTATGCCGCGTGGCCGACGCCCGGCACGGCGTTGACGCGCCGCTTGACCAGGCCGAGCACCTGCTCATAGCGCGGGTTGGTGCGCAGGGAGGTGAGCGCGTTGGCGAGACCGCCGATGGTGGGCGTGTAGGAGCGGCCGTTGTCGTTGACGACGATCACCAACCGGCTGTCTTGGGCGATCGCGATGTTGTTGAGCGCCTCCCAGGCCATGCCGCCGGTGAGCGCGCCGTCGCCGATAAGGGCAACCACGTGGCGATCCTCGCCGCGGATGGCGTAGGCCTTGGCCAACCCGTCGGCGTAGCTCAGCGCGGTGGACGCATGGGAGTTCTCGACGATGTCGTGGGGCGACTCGGCCTGGCTCGGATAGCCGCTCAGGCCACCCTCTTGGCGCAGCGTCCCGAAGTCGGCGGCCCGCCCGGTGAGCAGCTTGTGGACGTAGGTCTGGTGGCCGGTGTCGAAGACCATCCGGTCGTGGGGCGAGTCAAAGACGCGGTGCAGCGCGACGGTCAACTCCACGAGGCCGAGGTTGGGGCCCAGGTGGCCGCCCGTGCGGGCGCAGGTGGAGACGAGCGTGTCGCGGATCTCGGTGCAAAGCTCGCGGAGCTGAGCCTCGTCGAGGTCGCGCAGGTCGCGTGGTGACACGATGCGTGCCAACTGGCCCTTGCTCACCTCACCCATGCTCCGGTCCCCTCGCTTGCGTCGTCTGATCGCGATCGTCTACTCGCGACGTCTGCTCGCGTCCCTGCGCACGGCAGAGTCGCGGTCTGATCTGGTCGATTGTGCCTGTCCACTCTAGGTCATCGGCCCACATGGGCCGGCACCTGCGACGGCGGAATGGGGGTGTGAATCGCGGCACTGCCAGGGGCGTCGAGGCGGTCACTCATCCGCGAGGGCGGCATAGTGCTCGGAGGCCAGATAGGACTCCAGGCAGGCCGCGGCGGCATCCGACAGCTCCAGGCACTTCGCGACGACCGGGTGCACGAAAACGATCTGGCGGCCCTCCCCGCAGACGATGTCGGCATCGGTGAGCGTGGTCGAGCCGGCGAACAGGGCAAACTCGGACTGGCCGTGGGTGCCGCGGTGGGTGACCTGGAACTCTCCGATCGGATCGAGCCCCTCGGTCAGGGTGATGCCGGTCTCTTCAGACAGTTCGCGATAGATCGCCTGCTCGGGAGTCTCGCCCTCCTCGATGCTGCCGCCGCAGAAGCCCCAACGGTCGGGGTCGATCCAGGCGTGCGAGTCGCGCTCCTGCATCAACAGCCAGCCCCTGGAGTCGACCAGGATCACGTGGCAGTAGGTGATCATCGGGCCAGGGTAGACGGCTGCGGGTGGGCGGCGGGCCGAATCGGCGCCTAGAGCCGGGCGATGTAGCGGCGGCCACGGAGCGCCTCCTCGACCAGGCCGACCGCGCGGCGTACGCCGACGAGGCGGGCCTCCTCGCTCTGCCACGCCAACACGGCCGCATCGACGACATCGAGTTGTGCCACATCGCGCAACTCCGCGCGCGCAGCACGAAGCCCGGACCGGGCGCTCGCCTGGCACGCCTCGACGTGGAGGACCGCGAACCGCGCCAGCACGACGACATGGCGGCGCAGGACGGCATACGCCCGATAGTCGGGAGGGCATAGGTCGAGCAACCAGTTGGCCGCGGTGCGCTCCCAGCCCGGCGCATCGGGTGGGCGCACCTCCCGGGGCCATCCGGGTGGCACATAGGGGCGACTGCTCATGGCGCATCATGACATAGTTTTTCGAACACGTGTTCGGTCAGGGAGCGGCTCCGCGAGCGCTGGCGTCGGCTGCGTGGTCTATCCGCGGCAGCCTCCCGACTCGGGAATCGTCGGTGCGGGCGCCTACGATGAGTTGGTGACTGAAACTGCCTCCAACGGGACCGACCAGGAGGTCATCGACCACCCCTACTACCAGCCTCTGCCCGATACGGCGTGGGCTGCGGTCGACGAGGCGCAAGCACTGCTGCCCCAGGGTCACCCCTTGGTCACGCTGGCCAACTGGCAAGAGGAGCCCCACCAGCGGTGGGCCTTCCAACACATGCGGGAGCTCATGCCGAGCCAAGTCATCGACGGCACCGACGAGCCACGCGTGCTCCCCGAAATGCCGCAGGATCTTCTGTCTTTGCCCGTGCCGCCTGAGTCGCGGGCCGCGGCGCTGGGAGCGACGGTCAGCGAAGTGCTCGACGCGAGCGATACCGACGGCTTCATGGTGCTCCACCGCGGTCAGATTCTGGCCGAGCACTACACCGGGATGATGACCCGCCGCCGCCGGCATCTGGTCATGTCGGTGACGAAGTCGATCGTCTCGTGTGTCGCGGGCTCACTCACCGCCGACGGCATCCTCGACCCGGAGGCCCCCCTCGAGGCCTACGTGCCTGAGATCGCCACGTCGGGCTATGCCGGCGCCCGGGTCCGGACGCTGCTGGACATGCGCTCGGGAATCCGCTTCAGCGAGACCTACCTCGACCCGAGCAGCGAAGTGCGCGTCATGGAGCGCTCGATGGGG
>JBAQXA010000360.1:0-2264 GCA_049299195.1 Nocardioides sp. | reverse complement strand
CTAGCGGGGCGCACCACGACGTCGCCTCGCCGCCGGATCACCGGCGAGCGATGTCGCCTCCACCACTAGGGATGGACAGCGGCTTGCCGGTGCCAATGCCCCCGGCGGAGCCGTGCTTGACGAAGGTGACGGTCAGCGCGCCCCCTTCGAAGGTGGGCGAGTCGGCGGCGTCGTTATGGACTGCGTAACCAAGAGTGTAAGTGCCTGCTCCGACCGGGATCCTCGCGGTGAAGTCGCAAGCCGCCCAGCCGCTGGCGACGTTCACGAGGGAGGAGAGGGCCAACGTGCTGATCCAGGTAGTCGATCCGTTGACCGAGACGCCGCAGTGCAGGAGAGAATTGGCGGTGCTGCTGTAGCCGCCGTGGCCCACCACCATGAGGAAACCACTGGTTGGAGCGGTAATGCTCGTCTGCATGGGCGTGACCGTGGTGGTGGACAACGAGACCGGGGAGTTGGAGGAGGTGCCGGCGACTCGGACGAGATCGTCAGCGCTGGTGACCGCGAGGTAGCGCTTGTCGGCCTTGGCCTTGATGTGTTTCCACACATGGCTGAGCTTGTTGGTCATATGGGCTTGCACGGGAGCGATCTGACTCACCGTCGAGAGCAGCAGTCCGGCAAGGACGAGTGCGAGGAGGCGTCGAAGTGTGCGGTTCATGTGCGGTCCCTTCAGGACTAATCAGGCAGTAGGGCATGCTGCGCCGAGATCGCACCACACGGCAGGCTAGCGACCTGGGCGCCCGCTCCGCCGGAATTCGAAAGGATTAGACCGGCGCACGCGCAAGGGAGGCCCAAGGAGGGAGTGCGGTCAGTCCTCGGGGTCGTCTTCGCGAGCAAGCCAGGTGGCGAGTCGCTCCACGGCGGTCTCGAACTCCGGGTGGATGTCGGTGAACTCGACCAACCGGTCGGCGAGCCAGGCGAAGGTGACTTCTTCCTCACCCCGGCGCGCGGCCAACTCCTCGATGCCTCGATCGGTGAAATACATCGGCGCCCGCTCAGTCGGTTGCGAAGGCCGCCGCGAGCAGGGTCTTCTGCTCGGCTACGTGCCGCTTCAGCGTGCCCACCGACGGTGAGGACGACGCCCGACGGGTGATGCCTTCGACCGTGACGCCGAGTTCGGGCCAGACGTTGAGCTGGAGGAACGGCCAGGGACCCATATTGGCCGGCTCGTCCTGGACCCAACGGATCCGTTCGAGGTGCGGATAACGAGCGATCTCAGCCTTGAGCTCGGCCATGGGCCGCGGATAGAGCTGCTCGAGTCGTGCGACCGCGAAGCCTCCCTGGGCGTGGTGCGCCGCGCGCTCGACCATGACGTCCCAGGTCACTCGACCCGAACACAGCAGCAAGGTCCGCACGTCCTCGGGGTTGACCGAGTCGTCGCCGATCACCGGCCGGAAGGTGCCGGTGGTGAAGTCGCTCGGCACCGAGGCGGCTTCCTTGCGCTTGAGCATCGACTTCGGCGTGAAGACGATGAGCGGCCGGTGCTCCTCGCGCAACGAGTGCTTGCGCAGCAGGTGGAAGTAGGACGCCGGCGTCGACGGCTGCGCGACGGTGAACGCATCATCGGCACACAGCGTCATGAAGCGTTCGATCCGCGCCGAGCTGTGATCGGGGCCCTGGCCTTCGTAGCCATGGGGCAGCAGCATCACCACGCCCGACTGTTGGCGCCACTTGGTCTCACCGGAGGTGATGAACTCGTCGATGATCGTCTGGGCGCCGTTGACGAAGTCACCGAACTGCGCCTCCCAGAGCACGAGCGCATCCGGGCGCGCCACCGAGTAGCCGTACTCGAAGCCCAAGGCGGCGTACTCGCTGAGCAGGGAGTCGTAGATGTAGAACTTGGCCTGCTCGTCGCTCAAGGTCGTGAGGGGTGTCCACTCATCGGCGTTGGTCCGGTCGATCACCGTGGCGTAGCGCTGCACGAACGTGCCGCGCCGAGAGTCCTGACCCGCCCTCCGCACGGGGTGGCCCTCCATCAGGAGGGAACCGAAGGCGACGATCTCGCCAGTGCCCCAGTCGATGGGGCCCTGGGTGATCGCGGCGGCCCGGCGCTGCAACTGAGGCATCACCTTGGGGTGCACGGTGAAATCCTCGGGCGGCGTCACGTAGGCATCGGCGATCCGCTTGAGCACCTCGGCTGAGATCGCGGTGCTGCGTTCGTCGGCCTGCTTCTCCGGGTAGTCGGGGACTGTCGTCCACTCCGAGGGCATCCCGTCGGCCTCCCGGACCTCGGTAAAGACGCGCTCGAGTTGTTGCTGGTAGTCCTT
>JBAQXA010000359.1:0-1526 GCA_049299195.1 Nocardioides sp. | reverse complement strand
CCCCTCGTCAAGAAGTGGTATGCCGCTCGCCCGAGGTCACCGACCAGGTACCAGCGGACCAACCCCACCGGGCGGTGCAGGTCGGTGCCGATCGCCCCGGTGCGGATGCGCTCGGCCAGGTCATCGGTCGTGCCGCCACCCCACAAGGCGACCGTCATAAGGAGGGCTTGTCCGATCCAGACATAGGTCACCGCGTCGGTGGCGTCATAACCCCCTGCCTGGGGGTGCTGTCGCCAGATGGCGAGGTAGACGAAGGAGTAGATCACCCCGAAGACGCTGTTGGTGAACACCCCTGCCAACGTCGCGGCGACATAAGTCGAATAGCGGCGGAAGGACGCTGCAGCGATGGCGCGGTGAAGCCCGCCAGCGCGCGCGGCAGTGGCCGAGCCGTGGACGGAGACGAGCGGGGTGTCAGCTGGCGCGGACACCTAGTGCTGGTAGGTGCCGCTGATGATGGCACGCCCGAGAGTCTTGAAGGCCAGGTTGAAGGAGACCACCGCAGCCGAGGCATCGGAGTCGACGCCGAGGGATTCCTCACCGACCGCGTGGACCACGAAGTAGTAGCGGTGCACCTGATCCCCCTGAGGCGGAGCGGCTCCCATGAAGCCCTTCGCGCCACCGTCATTGCGGCAGTGGAAGGCACCCAGCGGCAACTCGGCAGCAGCGGCCCCCGTCGCGAGTTCGGTCACCTCCGCAGGCAGGTCCACCAGCACCCAGTGCCAGAAGCCGGAGGGAGTCGGCGCGTCGGGATCGAAACAGGTGACGACGTAGGAGCGAGTCCCTTCGGGGGCGCCGCTCCACGACAGTTGGGGCGAGGTGTTGCCCAGCGCGGCCACCTGAGCGTCCTGCAGTGGCTGACCGTCGGTGACGTCGGTGCTGGTCACCTCAAACGCAGCTGTGTTGGGCAACAAGTCATAGGGGTTGGGCGAGACAGGTCGATCGAGGCTCATGAAGCGCAGGCTACTCGTCTAGGGCCCCCAGCGACATGACGTAGCGGGACTGGGGACCAGGCCAATCCGGAAGCGAGGCCCCTCAGACAGCCGTGAAGCCGTTGTCGACAAACAATTGGGCGCCGTTGACGAAGGATGCCTCGTCGCTCAAGAGGAACAAGGCCGCTCGGGCGACCTCCTCCGGCTCACACATCCGGCCCTGCGCAGCGGCGATCGCCTCGTCGGAGACATCGACGCCGTACTTCGTCAGCGCCTCGACCTCACGCATGCCGTGGGGGGTCCTGATAAAGCCCGGGCAGACCGCATTGCAACGGATCCCCTGATCGCGGAACTCAACCGCGATGGCCCTTGCAAACTGGTGCACCGCACCCTTGGTCAGGTCGTAGAGCACCTCCGCCGGCGTCGCCGCTACGGCTGAGATCGACGACGTGCACACGATCGCGCCGCCGCCGGCGGCGAGCATGCCCGGCAAGACCGCCTGCGTCATCGCCCACATGGAGCGGACGTTGACGTCCATCAGCCAGTCGTAGTCGGCCATCGTGGTTTCCAAGAACGGCTTAACGACGATCGAGCCCG
>JBAQXA010000358.1:0-1849 GCA_049299195.1 Nocardioides sp. | reverse complement strand
GCGGTGCGTCGGTCAGCCGGCGACTGGGGTGCACGAGCACGTCGAGCGACGCCAGGGCGGTGCCGAGCGCGCCGGTGTCGCGCGGGTTGGTGAAGACGCCGGACGCGTTGGTACGCAGCCAGGTCCGCTGTGGCCCGGCGCCGATGAAGACCGGCTGCACAAACGGGATCGACGACAGCCCCGCGAGCCGCCGCACCCCTTCGCGTTTGCGCAACTCCCCGGCATACCCCACGGCGAGCTTGGTGCCCTTGGTCCAGTGGCGGTGGAGGGTGGGATCCCGCAGCTCCGGGTGGTATGCCGTGAGGTCGACGCCCGGCCGCCACACCTGCGCCGCGACCCCGCGCTCGGCCAGCCGTGCCCGCACCCAGTCGGTGGTCACCACGAGCCGGTCGGCCCGCCCGATCACCTGCTCGTGGTAGTACTCGGGCAGGTAGCTGGGCACCGGGCGCTGCTCGATGACGACCGTGGCCAGGCCCAGGCGCACCGCCTGCTTGAGCGCCTTGCGCCCGAACTCGTCGGGCGACAGAGCCACCACCACATCGGGCGCGACCTGCAGCAACGCGCTGCGCAGCCGCTTGCCGCGCCCACGCAGCCCGCGCACCCGCCAGACGTCGGCGCCGCGATAGCTGTTGGTGCCCGCCGAGGCCGTTAACACCGTCGGCGCGTGGCCCGCGTCGATCCAGGCATCGACCAGATGCCGAGCCGCCTGGGCGCGCTCATCGAAGTCGCCGGCGAAGCTATCGCTCACCAGCGCGATCCTGAGCGGTGCCGTCTCTCGTGGGGTGATCTCCAGGGCCATCACGACGGCAGCGTGCAGGCCTGATCCGAGCGGTTGGACACACCTGGGTGAACGGCGGACGACGCCCACACGAACCCTCAGCCGGCGGCTTGGGCCGCCAACACGGCATACACCAGCGTGCGAATGCCGATCGAGATGGCCCGCTCGTCGATGTCAAACAGGCTCGTGTGCAGCGCTGGTGCGGGCGGCGCCTCCGGGCCGGCTGCCGGGCGCGCCACACCGAGGCGCATATAGGTGCCCGGCACGTGGTCGAGGTAGAAGGAGAAGTCCTCGCCCCCTTGACTCGGCTCGGCTTCGACGACGGCCGCCGCCCCGAGGGCGGCCTCCGCGGCCTTGGTCGCGGTCGCCGTCACCTCCGCGTCGTTGACGACCGGCGGGGCGCCCCGCTCGTAGCGCAGCTCGACCTCCACGGGATAGCCGGCCAACACCTCGGTCAGCGCGCTCTGCACCACACTCTCGGCCTGGGCCCACACGTCCGGCTCCATGGTGCGGAAGGTGCCCACAATCCGGGCCTCGGTCGGTATGACGTTGGGCGCATGCCCGCCGCTCATCACGCCGAAGACCAGACGTGCGTGACCCTCGACGGAGGGCAGTCGCGCGGCCACTCGCTCCGGCAGGTCGACGAGGACCCGCCCGGCGGCTTCGAGCAGGTTGACGGTCAGGTGGGGTCGCGCGGTGTGTCCGCCGGGGCCGCGGAGCACGATCTCAACGAGATCCACCGCCGACGTCACCGGTCCGACCCGCAAGCCGACCTGTCCGCAGGGCAGGCTCGGGTCGCAGTGCATCCCGAGGATTGCGGCGACGCCGTCTAAGCCGCCTGCCTCGATGATCGCCCGCGCTCCGCCGGGCGCCTTCTCCTCCGAGGGCTGGAAGATCAACCGGACCGGGCCTACGGGCGGCAGTTCAGGGTCGTCCGCGGCGGCGCGGCGGAGGGCGTCGAGCGCGATCCCGGCGCCCATGACGATCGTGGTGTGCGCATCGTGGCCGCAGGCGTGCGTGACCCCGGGCACGGTGGAGGCGTAGGGGACGGTCTTGTGGTCATCGAGGGGC
>JBAQXA010000357.1:0-5613 GCA_049299195.1 Nocardioides sp. | reverse complement strand
CGCCCGACCAGCGACGCAAGCAGGAGTGGCTGCGTGGCCTCGCCTCGTTGAAGCCTGACCTGGTCATCAACACCGGCGACAACCTGGCGCACATGGAGTCAGTGCCGATCGTGGCCGACACGCTCGGTGGGTTGCTGGATGTCCCAGGCGTTTTCGTGCTCGGCTCCAACGACTACTTCTCACCCGGGTTGAAGAACCCGCTGCGCTATCTGATGCCCGACGATGGGCGGCGGGTGACCGACACCCCGACCCTGCCGGTGGGCGAGCTGCGGAAGCGCTTCGGTGCAGGCGGCTGGCTAGACCTCACGAACCGGTTCGGCCACCTTGAGGTCGAGGGAGTCCGGCTCGCTTTCGCAGGGGTCGATGACCCGCACTTGGCCTACGACGATCTGGCCGCCGTCGCCGGGCCGGCCGATCAAGACGCCGACTTGCGCTTGGCGGTGACGCACGCGCCATACCTCCGCGTGCTGGATCAATTTGCCGCTGATGGCTACGACGCCATCATTGCCGGGCACACTCACGGCGGCCAGGTGTGCCTGCCGTTCGCTGGCGCGCTGACGACCAACTGCGATCTGGAGAACGCCCGCGCCAAGGGATTGCACCGCCACCCCGCGGCCTCGGCGGACGGGGATCCGGGGTCATCGTGGCTGCATGTCTCGGCGGGGGTCGGGACGAGCCCGTTCGCCCGGATCCGCGTGGCCTGCCGCCCCGAAGCAACGCTGCTGACGTTGCTGCCCCGCTGAGCAGGTCGGGCAGCCGGGCCGGACGCAGTGGGCGACCCGGGGACGGGGCCGTGCCCGATTTGTGGGCGCTCTGTGAGCCCACAAGAGGCCAGCAGTGACTCATCCGCAGGCGATTGGGTGGGTTGGAAGCGCTCCGGTAAGGTTCCTCCTGCTGATTCGGCGACCGGCGATCCCGGGCCCGAATCGGCAGGCGGGCTGTGGCGCAGCTTGGTAGCGCGCCTCGTTCGGGACGAGGAGGCCGCAGGTTCAAATCCTGTCAGCCCGACAAAAAATCAGGTTCGGAGGGAACACCTTCCGGACCTGATTGCATTTCTGGGCCGGCGCCGGGTCCCTCACCCGCCAATCACGCCCCGCCGACTCCGCCTCCGCCGATCACTCCCGCGCTGGCGCGGGGCCGTACAACGCCACGTACCCGGGATCACTCCCGCCCCACACGCACCACCGAGCGCGGCAAACTGGCGCTTAGCCCGGGAAGTTTTGCCTGCCAGCCGGGCAATTTGACGGCCAACCGGGGAATCCGACCAGCCGACTACCGCGCTAGGAGTTCGGCGATTTGGACGGTGTTGAGGGCGGCGCCTTTGCGGAGGTTGTCGTTGCTGATGAAGAGCGCGAGGCCGCGGTTGCCGTCGACGCCGGGGTCTTGGCGCAGCCGACCGACGTATGACGGGTCCTTGCCGGCTGCCTGGAGGGGGCTCGGGATGTCGGTGAGCTCGACCCCGGGAGCACCGGCCAGGAGTTCCGCCGCGCGCGCGGGCGTCAGTTCGCGGGCGAACTCCGCGTTGATCGCCAGCGAGTGCCCAGTGAAGACCGGAACTCGCACGCAGATCCCGGAGACCCGCAGGTCGGGGATGCCGAGGATCTTGCGCGACTCGTTGCGCAGCTTCTTCTCCTCGTCGGTCTCCCCCTCGCCGTCCTCGACGATCGAGCCGGCCAGCGGCACGACGTTGTAAGCAATGGTGCGGGCGTACTTCACCGGCTCGGGGAAGCTCACGGCCTCACCGTCGTAGGCCAACTCACGCGCCTTGTCACCGACCGCAGCGACCTGGGTCGCAAGCTCATCGACACCGGCGATGCCCGACCCCGAGACCGCTTGGTAGGTCGACGCGATGAGTCGCACCAGCCCCGCCTCGTCGTGCAAGGGCTTGAGCACCGGCATCGCGGCCATCGTCGTGCAATTGGGGTTGGCGATGATTCCCTTGCGCGCCTCAGCGATGGCTTCCGGGTTGACCTCAGAGACCACCAGCGGCACGTCGGGGTCCATGCGGAAGGCCGAGGAGTTGTCGACCACGGTCACGCCGGCGGCCGCAAAAACGGGTGCTAGCGCGCGCGACGTGGTCGCTCCAGCAGAGAAGAGCGCGATATCCAACCCGCTGGGGTCGGCGGTCGCGGCGTCTTCGACGACGATCTCGCGGCCGGCATATGGCAAGACCGTGCCGGCCGAGCGAGCGGAGGCGAAGAAGCGCACCTGATCGGCCGGGAAATTGCGCTCGGCCAGGATCTGGCGCATCGCGACGCCGACCTGTCCGGTGGCGCCGACAACGCCAATGTTGACGCCCATCTCAGCGACCGGTCCCGCCGTAGACGACCGCTTCGACCTCGTCGGCATCCAGCTCGAACGCCGTGTGCGTGGCGCGCACGGCGGCATCGACCTGAGCCTCGTCAACAATCACCGAGATGCGGATCTCGGAGGTCGAGATCATCTCGATATTGACTCCGGCGGCGGCGAGCGCGGCGAAGAACTTCGCGGTGATGCCCGGGTGCGAGCGCATCCCCGCACCGATGAGGGAGACCTTCCCAATCTGGTCGTCATAGAGCAGCTTGTCGTAGCCGACGTCACCTTGGATGCGCGCCAAGGCGGTCATCGCGGTCTGCCCGTCGGTGCGGGGCAGGGTGAAGGAGATGTCGGTCAAGCCCGTCGCGGCGGCAGAGACGTTTTGCACCACCATGTCGATGTTGACCTCGACGGCGGCGATGGCCTCAAAGATGCGGGCGGCCTCGCCCACCTTGTCGGGCACGCCGACAACGGTGATCTTCGCCTCGCTGCGATCGTGGGCGACGCCGGCGATGATGGCTTGCTCCATGGGTTCTTCCTCTCCGGAGACGGGGACGATCCAGGTGCCCTCCTTGTGGGAGAACGACGACCGGACGTGGACGGGCATGTTGTAACGGCGGGCGTATTCGACGCAGCGCAGGTGCAGGATCTTGGCTCCCGACGCCGCCATTTCGAGCATCTCCTCAGTGGAGACCCGATCGAGCTTGCGGGCCGTGGGCACGATGCGCGGGTCGGCGGTGAAGACGCCGTCGACGTCGCTGTAGATCTCGCACACCTCGGCACCGAGGGCCGCCGCGAGCGCCACAGCGGTGGTGTCGGAAGCCCCGCGACCAAGTGTGGTGACGTCCTTGGTGTCTTGAGAGACGCCCTGGAAGCCGGCAACGATCGCGATCGCACCATCGTTGAGCGCGTTTTCGATCCGCCCCGGGGTGATGTCGATGATCTTGGCCTTGCCGTGCGCCGAATCGGTGATCACCCCGGCCTGCGAGCCGGTGAAGGACTGGGCCTTGTGACCCAACTGCGCGATCGCCATCGCGAGCAGCGCCATCGAGATGCGCTCCCCGGCGGTGAGGAGCATGTCGAGCTCACGCGGCGGCGGGAGTGGAGTCACCTGCTCGGCGAGGTCACGCAGTTCGTCGGTCGTGTCACCCATGGCCGAGACGACGACAACGACCTGCTTGCCGGCCTTCTTGGTGTTGACGATGCGCTGGGCCACTCGCTTGATACCGGTGGCATCGGCGACCGAGCTGCCGCCGTACTTCTGAACGACGATCCCCGAATCGCTCCGGGGACCCAATCTGCTGCCCACGTTTGTTGTCCTCACATCGTCTGCGTGAACGGCCGTGTATGCCGCGCAGGCCGCCGCCGGCTGGGCTGCACCGCAGCACGACTCACCGGTTGAGGATTCGCAGCCGCGCAACGCTGCGCGACGACCGAGCGACAGTCTATCGGCCCGGCTTCAGTCGACCGAAAGCATTTCATCCGCGGCCGCCACCTGCTCGGCGTCCAGGTCAATCTCGACGTCAAGCCGGTCGTGGGCAACGACGCTGAGCAACGCGTTGAGCGCCGCGCCGGCCAGATTGCCCCATGAGGCCACATAGGAGAACTGCCACCACCACAGCGCCTCGATGACCCGGCCGGTGCGGAAGTGCCGCAGCCCGTTTTCGAGGTCGGTGGCGATCGCACACAAGTCGTCGGAGAGTTGGCTGTCGACGAGTTCGGGGTCATAGGGGTCGAAGACGAAGCTGTAGGTGTCGACGTCGCCGAGCATCTCGGCGAGCCGGACCCGCAGCTCATCGACGTCGGCCTCCGGGCCCACATCGGCCTGAAACTCATCGATGGGGGTGAAGTCCTGCTGCGCTCCGAGCCGGGCGCCGGCCAGGAGGAGTTGAGAGACCTCCAGCAGCAACAGTGAGATCGCCTGGCCGCTGTCACCTTCGCGCGCGATCGCCTTGAGGGCGATCAGGAAACTCTCCATCTGATCAGCGATCTGCTGGGCGAAGTCTTCGGTCTCGGCATCGATCGGCACCAGTTCGTCGCTCATCTGCCCCTCCTCAGTTGGTTCCTCGGTCGTGAGCTTCAGTCATCAGCGGCGCGGCGGCCAGCGAAGGCCCGCCCGAGGGTGACCTCGTCGGCATACTCCAAGTCGCCGCCTACCGGAAGTCCACTAGCAAGCCGCGTGACGCGCAAGCCCATGGGTGTGAGCAGGCGAGTGATATAGGTCGCGGTCGCCTCGCCCTCCAGGTTGGGATCGGTCGCCAAGATGACCTCGAGCACCTGCCCGTCGGCCAGGCGGGTCATCAGTTCACGCAGGCGCAACTGCTCCGGCCCGACACCATCGATCGGCGAAATCGCGCCACCGAGGACGTGATAGCGGCCGCGAAACTCGCGGGTCCGCTCGATCGCCACGACGTCCTTGTATTCCTCCACCACGCACAGCACATGCGGGTCGCGGCGCGGATCGCGGCAGATCCGACACTGCTCGTCCTCGGCGACGTTGAAGCACACCGAACAGAACTTGACCTTGGCCTTGACTTCGATCAGGACGTCGGCGAGACGCCGCACGTCTTCCGGATCGGCCGCGAGCAGGTGGAACGCAATCCGCTGAGCCCCCTTGGGGCCCACACCCGGCAACCGGCCGAGCTCGTCGATGAGGTCTTGGACGATGCCTTCGTACACGCCGGCGCCTCAGCCGAGGCCGGGCAGGCCGCCCATGCCGCCGGTCAGCGGGCCCAGGGTCTCGGCGGCGAGGGCATCTGCCCGCGTCTTGGCATCGCGGTATGCCGCCACAATCAGGTCGCCGAGATCGGTGAGGTCCTCGGCGTTCCCGCCGTCGAAGGTGCCGGCGGCGATCCGCACGTTGCGCAACTCACCGGTGCCGGTGACGCTCACGGACACGGCACCTCCGGCAGCCGTGCCCTCAACCTCGGCGTCGGCGAGGCGTTGTTGGGCGTCTTGGAGCTGGGCCTGCATCTGCTGGGCCTGCTGCAGCAGTGCCCCCATGTCGAAACCGCCGGCTCCACCGAGGGCGTCGAAGGGGTTCTCGCTCATGTGCGGTCTCCTGTTGCTAGCGGGTCAGTCGTTGGTGGTTTGTTCGATGATCTGCGCGCCGAGTTCGCGTTGGAGTAACTCTGCACCGGTGAGCCCCGAAGTCTCGGCATCTGGGTCGTCAGGATCGACGTGTTGATCTGGGTCGTCGTCTGGCTCGCGGTCGGCGACGGCTTCGCCCGGGTCGCCGAGGAGCGCGCGGCGAGCCGCGGCCGACGGTGGCGCATCTCGCTCCTCGGGCGGCTCACGCAGGGCCCAATCGGGCGGACC
>JBAQXA010000356.1:0-1774 GCA_049299195.1 Nocardioides sp. | reverse complement strand
GTTGTCTCGCGCCACGAAGCCCGGTGCGCGCACCCGGTCCGGCAGCTGACAGAAGAGCGAGGTGTAGGCCGGGTAGTCGGTGTCGAGCGAACCATCGAGCTTGAGTTCCCACGGGGCCGTCTCCCCGTCGAGGTCGAAGGCGCCCACCAGCCGCACGCTCACGTCATTGGTGTCCCACTTCACCTCGGATCGAGCGCCGTGAGCCCGTGCAAACGACTCCACCCAAGCGACCGGAAGCCGCTCCTCTTTGCTCCGTGCCATGGCGGCCAGCGTACGCCGATCGCGACGGTGGGCGCTTGACTCGGAAGCCGCCCTTGAATCATCATGTGGAACGACGGTTCCATATGATGGAACCTTGCCCCGTTTCACCCAGCATTTTCACCCAGGCATTACCGCCGCATCCGAGAAGGGAGGGTCGCCCGATGAGCGCAGCCGCCACCGGCACGCAAGCCGTCGATCGCGCGGCCCTGCTGATCTCCACCGTGGTCGAGTCCAGCGAGCCGATGGCCTTCGCGGAGTTGGCCGAGGGCTGCGGGCTACCCAAGTCCACGACCTCGCGCATCCTCACTGCCCTCGAGCGCACCGAGCTCGTCGAGCGCACCGAGGACGGCGAATACGTCGCCGGCGCGCTCTTCAATCGGTTTGCCGCCCGCCACGACGCTGTCGATCTCGCCGCGTTGGCGCTGCCCGTGCTGCAAGCGGTCGGCGACGTCACCGGCGAGACCGTCAACCTCGGCGTACCGCGCGGGCGCATGGTCGCCCACGTCGCCCAGGTCGACTCGACCTTCCTCCTCGGCACTCGCGACTGGACCGAGGTCGAGGTCCCCAACCATGCCTCCGCGCTCGGCAAGGTGCTGCTGGCCAGCGGAGCCCTCCCCCTGCCGACGGGCGAACTGGTGGCGCTCACCGACACCACGCTCACCGATCCGGCGCGGCTGCGCGCCGCCCTCGACGACATCCGCCGGCAAGGCTTCGCCGTTACCACCGACGAACTCGAGCTCGGCCTGACCGGCATCGCAGTTCCGGTCCACGAATCCGGCAGCAACGATGCCCGCATCGTCGCCGCTTTGGGCATCTCGGGCCCGACCACCCGGCTGAGCGGTCGCCAGGAGGCGCTCGCTCGCTTGCTCATCGATCAGGCCGCGCGGCTCACCACGCTGCTCGGCGACAAGTTCCCCTGGGACAACTTCCCCTGGAAGGGCGTGGCATGACACCTGAAGAGATCCTGCAAGGTCTGTACGACGAGACCCTCGTCGGCAACGGTCCGCGAGTGCTGGAACTGACCCACGAGGCGCTCGGCATGGGGATGGAGCCGCAGACGCTCCTCTTCGACGCGCTGATCCCCAGCCTCGAAGAGGTCGGCGCTCGCTTCGAGCGCGGCGACTTCTTCGTCCCGGAGATGCTGATCGCCGGGCGCGCGATGGCGGGCTCGATGGAGGTGCTGCGTCCGCTCCTGGCCGATACCGGCGTGGAGACGGTCGGCAAGTTCCTGATGGGCACCGTCAAGGGCGACGTGCACGACATCGGCAAGAACCTCGTCAACATCATGTTGGAGGGTGCCGGCTTCGAGGTGATCGACCTCGGTGTGCAGGTCGCGCCGGAGAAGTTCGTCGCGGAGATCGAGAAGCACCAGCCCGACGTCGTCGGCTTCTCGGCCTTCCTCACCACGACGATGCCGATGTTCAAGGCCAACATCAACGCGTTAGAGAAGGCCGGCATGCGCGAGCAGGTCATCGTGATGGTGGGCGGGGCGCCGGTGACCCAGGAGTATGCC
>JBAQXA010000355.1:0-1738 GCA_049299195.1 Nocardioides sp. | reverse complement strand
TCGAGGCCACCTCGGACCAACTGGTGCGGCTACCTGTGCGCAGCACCGAGCGGCTGTAGATCCGGGAGCTGATCCACATGGCCGCCACGCAGGCGACGATCATCAGCGCGAAGGACGCTGCCACGGTGCCCGGGCCCACGTCGCCTACGGCGATGCGGATGGGCATCAGCACCGCACTGAAGGGCGGAATCCAGCTCAAGATCTCCACCCACGAGCTGTCGAGCGCCTGGATGCCAAAGGTGCCGGAGTACAGCGTTGCCATCGCCAGCATGGTGAGCGGGGTAGAGGCGCCGTTGAGCTCCTCCTGTCGGCTCACCATTGCTCCGGCTGCGGCGTAGAGCGCGGCGAAGAACAAGAAGCCGAGCACAAACCACGCGATGACCGCTGCGAAGACGGTGGTGGCGGTGCCAGCGATCGTCAGCAGGCCCGTCGCCGTCCCGGCGATCAGGGCCGTGACGCCAAGCACGACAACCTGGGCCAGGGCGATGAGCCCGATGCCGAGCACCTTGCCCCAGAGCAGTTGCAGCGGTCGCACCGTGGACAGCAGGAGTTCGACGATGCGCGAGGTCTTCTCCTCCACCACGCCGACGGCCACCATGATGCCGCCGGTCAGCACTGCCATCATCAGCAGCACGGCGCCGACGAGGGCGATGGTGATGCGCTGACCCAGCTCGGGATCGGGTGGCGTGAGCACCTCGGTGCCGATCCTGGGGGCCGGGAGCTCGGTCACGCCGCGCTCGGCGAGGGTGGCGGACAGCTGGTACTTGGTGATACCGCTGCGCAGGACGGCGTCGAGCGGTGCATCCATCGACTTGTCGGAAAGCAGCGTGTACGCGTCGTCGAGGCTGACGAGGATCGCGGCGTCGAGCGACCCGGCGCGCACCTCGATATCGGCGGTCTCGGCGTCGGGAAAGGTGTCGATCGTGATCGGGTTCCCGGCCTGTTGGCCCGTTGCGATGAGCGTCTGGGCCAGCGCGGGCGTGCCGTCGACGAGGCCGACGCGCTGGGTGCTGGACCGGCCATCGAGGGCGGCCCACACCACAAAGGCGGCCACGATCACCACCATCATGATCGCGGTGCTGATCAGGAAGGACTTTTGCCGCACGCGCGTGGAGATCTCGCGACCGGCGACGAGGAAGACATTTGTCAGGGCGGAGTTCATGTCACACCAGCTCTCGGAACAGTTCGGTCAGGGACGGGGCGGTGGTGGCGAAGCGATGTACCGGGCCGTGAGCCAGGGCGGCGGTGAGCACGGCCTGGTCGTCGACCGACTCATCGACAAGCAGGCGCGTGCCGGTCTCGGAGTACTCGGCGCGCAGGACGCCGCGAAGACCCTCGGCCCAGGGGATAGACGACGATGGGCCATCGACTTCCAAGACCTTGCCGTCGCGCTCGCGGAGCTCGTTGACGCTGCCGAGCGCGGTCATCCGGCCACCCGAGATGATGCCGACGCGATCGCAGAGTCGCTCCACCAGCTCCAGCTGGTGCGACGAGAACAGGATCGGAACCCCTTGCGCCGCTTTGTCTTTCAGCACCTCGCTCATCACATCGACGGCCACCGGATCGAGGCCGGAGAAGGGCTCATCGAGCACGAGGACGTCGGGGTCGTGCACGAGCGCTGCGGCCAACTGGACGCGTTGCTGATTGCCAAGGCTCAAGTCGGTCACGTCGTCGTTGAACCGCTCGGCGACGCCGAGGCGCTCGGTCCACTCGCGGGCGGCCGCGGCGGCGCGTTGCT
>JBAQXA010000354.1:0-1995 GCA_049299195.1 Nocardioides sp. | reverse complement strand
GGCCTGCGCAGCCAGCAGGCGCGAAGCGAAACCCCAACCGACTCGCTCCCGCTCGCTCACTGGCCGGTCCCCATCCTGTAGCCGACTCCGCGCACCGTGCGGACGTACAGGCTGCGCGCTGGGTCGTCTGCGAGCTTGCGGCGTAGGTGACCGATGTGGACGTCGACCAGGTGTTCGTCCCCGACCCAGGAAGGGCCCCACACGACAGCGATGAGCTGACGCCGACTGAAGGCCATTCGAGGCTGTGCCGACAACGCCGCGAGGAGGTCGAACTCGGTCCGCGTCAGGGCGACAGGATCACCGTCGAGCCATACGTCACGCCCCGTCGTGTCGATGCTCAAGCTTCCAAACGATCGAATCTGCAGCGGGGAGTCGTGCGCGATCGAGGGCTCTTGTGAGGGACGTGGTCGGCGAAGCATCGTCTGCACCCGCGCCATCAGCTCGCGGGGACTGAACGGTTTGGTGAGGTAGTCGTCGGCGCCGACGGACAGGCCGATGAGGGTGTCGATCTCCTCGCTGCGAGCGGTGAGCATCACGACATACGCGTCGGAGAATGTCCGGATCTGGCGACAGACCTCGATCCCGTCAAGGCCGGGCAGCCCCAGGTCGAGCACGATGACGTCGGGATCGACCTCGCGTGCGAGCGACACGGCCCGCAACCCGTCGTGACTGACGGATACTTCGAACCCATCGCGCTCCAAGTAGCTGCCGATCAGGCCCGCCAATGATGTCTCGTCCTCCACCACCAGTGCCCGCATCCCGGTTGCTGGACGCTGGGGTGACACCGCCGCCCCGGCTGCCGGGGCCGGGGGTTCGAAAGGGGTGGGGCGCGACATGGCCCCATGGTGCCAGCCGGCGGCGACCACGATCGGACAACGGGCGCCTGAGGAGCCCATTCTTCAATGAACCTTCACAGAACCGCGACCGAGAGGCAGCGGTCGGGGTTGCACAGTGGAAATCTCGACGACCAAGGAGCTGAGCTCGATGATGGGTTGGTACAACAACGGAGGTATGGACACCGGCAGCTGGATCATCATGATGGTGATGATGAGCCTGTTTTGGGGAGCAGTGATCGTCGCTGGGGCCATGCTCTTCCGAGGAGTTGGCAACACTCGCGGCAGGCGAGATGACGCGCAGGTCCGTGGAGCGACGTACAGCCGTAGCCCGCTCGACATCCTGGACGAGCGGTTTGCGCGGGGCGAGCTCGGGAACGAGGAGTACGAGGCACGCAGGGCGGTCCTGCTGGACTCATACGCTGAACGACCCTGACGGGCCTCACGGAGTGACGTCCCCGTCATCCAACCCCCGACCTGGCTGCATGCGGCCTCAGTTGGGATCTTGGTCCCCGCACGCCGATGGCGGCGGAGATGGTGCGAGCCGCCGGTCCAGGTCGTTGTGCAGCCAGACGGCATGGCCACACACGTCGGCCACGGAACGATAGTGGACCTTCAGGGCCGCGTCGACGCGGTTGTCGGGATCGAGGCCCCACGTGTGTGGGGGGTCCCAGCGGATCATCCACGTTGGTGCCGCCGGACCAGTCAGGGTGTCAACAAGGAGAGAAAGGTCAGGGTCAAGGGTGCGCGTGGGCAGGCTCCACGCGTACGGGTAGCCGGGAGAGAGCCCGGAGGCGTTGATGACGTTGGCGTGCGTGAACGGCACCACCACGCTGTCGCCGGGCCGTGCGGACGCGGCTATCCACCGCCCGGAGGTGTAGGCCTCACTAGACCCGTGTGCTGCATTGAAGGCGGCGATCGGCGAAATCACAGCCGTCGCGGACGCCGCCGCGACGATGAGGCGACGTGTCCACCTTGAGCCGGGCACCCTGCGGTGCACGCTGAGGCCTGCCGCCAGGGCGACCATCGGGATCAGCGCGATCAGGTAGTGGGCCCAGAAGTTGCCTCCGGCTAGCACACCGGCGGTCTCGACTGCCGCAGTGGCGGCGATCGCCCACGCCAGTGGGTTCGGATGACCAAGTCGGTGGCGACGGCTCCAGCC
>JBAQXA010000353.1:0-2728 GCA_049299195.1 Nocardioides sp. | reverse complement strand
GGACCGATCCGGTGGCAGCCCGAAGAGGTCGCGTGGGGCGATTGGATGGACCCGGCCGATGTGTTGCGCCAACTGGCCGCGGCAGACGCCGGGCCAGAGGCGCTGCCGAACGCCGGGCCAGACGCTGAAGCGCGGGCCGGCTGGGTGCCGGACACGTGCGCACTGATGCGCGACTGGCTCAGCCACCGGGTGGCCGCATCGTCGGAGCCGCCCAGCGTGGGAGACTCACCCGGTGAACACTCAGGGCCCAGCGGGTCAGCGGATCGCCTATCAGGGTGAGCCCGGCGCCAACTCCCACCTGGTCTGCCAGCGGCACTATCCAGACGCCGAGGCGATCGCCTGCGCCTCGTTTGAAGACGTCTTCGCGACTGTGGAGAGCGGTGCCGCCGATCTCGCGATGATCCCGATCGACAACTCGATCGCCGGGCGGGTCGCCGACATCCACCACTTCCTGCCCGCCTCGAGCCTGCACATCGTGGCCGAGCACTTTCTGCGGATCCAGTTCGCCCTGATGGCCCTCCCCGGCGCCTCGCTCGAGACCATCAAGACGGTCCACAGCCACGTCCACGCCCTCGGCCAATGCCGCCGGGTGATCCGCGAGCTGGGCCTGACCCCGGTGATCTCCGGCGACACCGCCGGCGCTGCTCGGGAGATCGCCGACTCCCAGGACCACACCCAAGCCGCCATCGCGCCCCCGTGGGCCGCAGAGATCTACGGGCTGCAGATCCTGCGTGCAGACGTCGAGGACGAGGAGCACAACACCACCCGCTTCGTCGTGTTGTCCCCGACTGCCGCCGAGCCCGAGCCGGGCAACGGGCCGTGCGTCACGTCGTTCATCTTCAATGTCCGCAACCTCCCGGCCGCCCTCTATAAGGCACTCGGCGGGTTCGCAACCAACGGCGTCAACATGACCAAGCTGGAGAGCTACATGGTCGGCGGCCACTTCTCCGCGACGCAGTTCCTCGCCGAGGTCGACGGCCACCGCCTCGACCCCCACGTCGCCCGCGCGCTGGAGGAGTTGGAGTTCTTCACCACCGAGGTCAAGATCCTCGGGGTCTACCCGGCCGACCCGTTCCGCGCCCGCTGACCGGCCGCGATAGCGTCGCGCCGTGGAGTTCTTGAGCAGCGAACTGGCCATCATCGCGCTCACCTTCGGCGCGATCTTCCTCGTCGAGCTGCCCGACAAGACCTTCATCGCGACGCTGGTGATGGCGACGAAGTACCGCCCTCTCTACGTCTGGATCGGGGTCTCGGCGGCCTTCGTCGTGCAGACCATGGTGGCGGTCGTCTTGGGCAAGCTCGCCGGTTTCCTCCCTTCCGACGTGGTCCACGGCTTCGCCGGGCTGATGTTTCTGATCGGCTCGGTGATGCTCTTCCGGCAGGCGCGCCGCGCCGACACCGAGGAGCTCGCCGAGGAGCAGGAGTTCGCCGCCAAGGCCACCCCGGCCGAAGGCTTCCGCGTGATCCTGACCTGCTTCTTGATCCTCTTCGCCGCCGAGTGGGGCGATCTCTCCCAGCTCCTCACCCTCAGCCTGGTCGCCAAGTACGACGCTCCGGCAGCGGTCTTCATCGGCGCGGTGCTCGCGTTGATGACGGTGAGTGCGCTCGCGGTGATCGTCGGCAAGCAACTGCTCAAGTGGGTCAAGCCGCACGTCCTGCACTACCTGGGCGGCACCGTGTGCTTGATCCTGGCGGGCGTGGTCGCGGCCGACCTGCTCCGCTAGCCGGACAACGAGACCGGGCAACCTGTCGGGCAACGGATTCCGTTGTCGGCGCCGCGCCTCACTAAGAAATTGGAAGGCCCGGCCGTTGCTGACGGGGGATACAACAACGACCGGGCTTAGGCAGAGGCTACGCGAGGGTAGCTTGCATTTTCAACGGAAACGGTCGATTGATCGGGGGATGTTGGACAGAACACACCCAACCTGCCCTGGCGGGAACCGGAAAAACACGCCTCAGCGGAGGGTGACCTGCCGATTGGCCAGCCCGGAGCGGGCCGATCTTTCGGCGGCGGAGAGGTCGCTGCGATCGGCCAACGCATCGGCCAGCGCCGCCGCGAAGGCCGCCGCCGGGCCCTCCAAGACCTCCGCACCGGTCCCGACCGGGAGGTCCCACACCGGGGCGAGCACCCCATGAGCGCGGAACATCCCCACAAACCGTGACCCCTCAGCCACCGAGTCCTGCCCGGCCGCGTGCAGCCGCGCGAGCGCGCTGAGCAACTCCTCCTCCGGCTCCGGCATCACCCAGCGCAGGTGCTCCTTGGTGCCGACGTTGGTCCAGTACGCCGCCGAAACGCTCGCCAACCGCGAGGTCGGGTGGGCCGCCTGATTGGCCCGGGCCAACATCGGGTCGTCGGGGTCGACACCGTCCTCGAACCAATACGAAAAGTCGTCATGGACGGTCACCTCAAGCGGAGTCGCCGCGGCGAGGTCCTGCAATCGGGGTCCATCGCCGGGAGGATCGGTCAGGCCGACCCCTCCTGGGTCGGCGGCCAGCGCCTTGACCAAGACGGCACCGAGGTCGCGCGACGGGTCACCGAAGTTGTGTTGGACCTGCATCCCCAGCATGATCTCGCCGCTCTCGCGCACCAACGCCGGCACCGCCATCGGCAGGATCGAACACAGCGTGACCTGGCGATCGCTCTCAGCCAGCGCGAGCGGGGCCGTCGCGGCCGGGACGAGCTCGCGCAGCGCGATCACGTCGCATTCGCTGGTCAGCCCCTCAAACG
>JBAQXA010000352.1:0-2383 GCA_049299195.1 Nocardioides sp. | reverse complement strand
GGCTCGACCCCCGTGGCGCGAAGGTGCTCGAGCCCGGCCGCGACGGCCTGCGGGAAGCCCGTCGAGCCGGGCAGGCGCACAACTGCGGCCTCTCCCACGATGGCGCTGGCCAGTTGAACGCTCTCGTCGCGACTGCCGGTGTCGACGAAGACGAGGTGATCGGGGCGGCGGCGTTGCTCGCGCAGGCCCTCGATGACCTGGGGCAGCCAGCGTGCTCCGTCATGGGTCACCACGAGGGCGGCGACGATGGGGGAGCTCACGGCGTACCACCCTAGGGGGGCGGTGGGAGGATCGAGAAAGGGCTGACGCGCGGGGTCAGACCGCGCGCTTCTTGAGCTTGCGTCGCTCGCGCTCGGACAAACCGCCCCAGATGCCGAAGCGCTCGTCGTTCATCAGCGCGTACTCCAGACACTCCGTGCGGACCTCGCAGGTCAGGCAGACCTTCTTGGCTTCGCGCGTCGAGCCGCCCTTTTCGGGGAAGAAGGCTTCGGGGTCGGTTTGGGCGCAGAGGCCACGCTCTTGCCAGCCCATCTCATCGGCTTCTGCTTCGAGGAGGAACAACTCCCGCACAGCACTCCGCCCTTTCGACCCAGGAATTTACGTTGAGGGAATTACACGCCTGTCGTTCGCCAAAAGTCAAGACCGAATCTGCTATAGCGTGCTCCCGAACCCCTGCCGCGCGACCAGACTGGCCCCATGAATCGCCCCACCGAAGGTCCGATCCCTAGCCTCTCAGGCCCCATCGTCGTCCTCTCCGGCGGCTACGGCGGCGCCAAGTTCACCCAGGGTTTGGTCCAGGCCATCGCCCGCGGCCGGCTGCCCGGGCACCCGCCCGGCACCGAGGTCATCGTGATCGCCAACACTGCCGATGATCTGTGGCTGCATGGGCTGAAGATCTGCCCGGACCTGGACACGATCATGTACACGTTGGGCGGAGGCCTCGACCGCGATCGGGGCTGGGGTCGGCAGGCCGAGACGTGGAGCATCGCGGAGGAGTTGGCGGCGTACGACGTCCCGGGGACGTGGTTTGGCCTCGGGGACCGGGACTTCGCGACCCACATCGTCCGGACCCAGATGCTGGAGGCGGGCTATCCGCTGTCCGCGGTGACCGATGCGTTGTGCCGTCGCTGGCGCCCCGGGGTGCGGCTGCTCCCGATGAGCGACGACCGGATTGAGACCCATCTCGCGGTCCTCGATCCCGCGTCGTCCAGCGGCCGTCGAGTGGTGCACTTCCAGGAGTACTGGGTGCGGCTGCAGGCGGCGCCCGAAGTTGACGGGGTGTTGCTGGTCGGGGCCGAGGACGCCGCGCCGGCTCCCGGCGTCCTGGAGGCGATCGCAGCTGCCTCAGTGGTGGTGCTGCCGCCGTCGAATCCGGTCGTATCGACCGGCCCGATCTTGGCGGTCCCCGGTGTCCGCGCGGCCCTGGCCCAGACTGCGGCCCCGATTGTCGGAGTCTCGCCGATCATCGCGGGCGACCACGTCCGCGGCATGGCCCGACAACTGCTGAGCGCTCTCGGCGTTGCGGTCGACGCCGGCGCGGTGGGCCTCCACTACGGGGCCCGCAGCTCTGGCGGGCTCTTGGACGGTTGGCTGGTCGACACCGTGGACGCCGCGGCCGTTCCCGCCCTAGAGGAGGCAGGCATCGCGGCTCGCGCCGTGCCGTTGTGGATGGCGGACATCGACACAGCCGTCGAGCTGGCGGTGGCCACGCTCGGCCTCGCCGGCCCTCGCGCATGAGTGCGGCGCTGGAGATCTGGGCCCCCGGCACGCTCGGCGAGGTCGACGCCGGAGCCGACCTGGCGCGCCTTCTCCTCGACGGTTGCCGACAGGAGGGCCTGTCCCTTCAGGACGGGGACATCGTCGTGATCACGAGCAAGGTCGTGAGCAAGGTCGAGGGTCGCGTGGCAGCCGGCGACCGCGAGGAGGCCATCCGGGCGGAGACCGTCGCGCTCCTCGCCGAGCGAGGCGCAACCCAGGTCGTGCGCTCGCGGCTCGGGTTGGTGCACGCCGCTGCCGGTGTGGATGCCTCGGGGGTCTCCCCCGGTCAGATCGCGCTGCTGCCCCTCGATCCCGATGCGAGCGCCCGCGTGGTCCGAGAGCGCTGCCAGGAGTTGGCCGGGGTCACCGTCGGCGTGCTGATCTCCGATACGGCGGGGCGACCGTGGCGAATGGGGCAGACCGACCTGGCCATCGGGGCCGCTGGGGTGCGGGTGCTCGACGATCACAGCGGCCGCGATGACGGCTACGGCAACCGCCTAGCGGTCACCTGCCCCGCGGTCGCCGACGAGTTGTGCAGTGCCGCGGAGTTGGCCTCCGGCAAGACGGGGCGGCGTCCGCTGGTGGTGATTCGCGGTCGCGCCGATCTCGTCCTGCCCGCGGGACA
>JBAQXA010000351.1:0-2143 GCA_049299195.1 Nocardioides sp. | reverse complement strand
CTGCTGAGCGACGCCGCCGACTTCGCCAGCCTGGACACCGTCGACGAGGCCCTCGCGACCACCTCGCCACTGGGCTGGTTCGTCGACTACGCGGTCAAGCCCGACCCCAATCGCCTCGCACCGTCCGGCCCGTTCGACAACGAGTCCGAAGCCTGGCGCGCCCTCGTCAACGACTTTGAGGATCGTCTCGTCCGACGTGGCTGATCAGTCGGTCTCCGTCGGCGCCGGCCTCGCGTGGTCGTGGTCGCGATTCCGTGCTGCGCCATGGACGCTCATCGGCGCCGCAGCGCTCTGGGCCGTCGTGCTCATCGCCGCCATGCTGGTCATATCGAGCGTTGTCGCCATCCCCGCGGCTTTCCTCGCCACGGACGAAACCTCCCCCGGCGCCGAAGCTGGCCTCCTCGCCCTCCTCACCGTCTTCGCCATCCCGGTGCTGGCACTTGCCGCGTCGTGCTGGTTCAACGGGATCATCGCGCTGGCCGACCGCCATACTGCGGCCGTCGGCGAGTTCTTTGTACCGCGCGCGTATCTCCCGACGCTCGCGGTCACCGCCATCGTCTACGTCGTCTCCACCTGTTCGCAGATCCTCTTCACAATCATCGCGCCCCTCCCCTGGGTCGACTTCCTAGTTGCCGCGGCGATCAGTGTCGCCGCGATGTGGATGTACTTCTACGCAGTGGATGTACGCGCGAGCGCCGCTACCTCGATCAGCCGCGGCCTGACACTGACGGCCCGCAGACTGGCCCCGACCCTGATCACCGTCGCGCTGTGCTGGGTCATGTTGCTGGCCGGGGTTGCCCTCCTCGGCATCGGAGTGCTGGTCGCCGTGCCCGTGAGCAGTCTGCTGGCGCTCTACTACTTCCGCGCCCTCACCGGACGACCACTGGCCGCCTGACGGATTTCGGCGCCCTTTCCATCGCCCGCAAACCGGCCGAAGAATGACCAAAGCCTTGCCCAAATGCGTGAGAGATTGTGCACAGCCCGGGCACGCCCTCTGGTCACCGCCGACGGTCGAACGCAAGCACCACCCGGTCATCCGTTAGGCCAGTTCACACCCACTTTTCCGGCAGCGCAACCGGGTGCCGACAGCGACAGCGCGTCGCACCACTGCCACGCAATCACCCACCACTAAAGGTAAGGCAAACCTAATATTTGACACTGTTCTTGATCACATTGTCAGGCTCATTTAGGACAAGCCTCAGCATGGGTTTAAAGTCGAAGCCATTGGGACTCTGGCGCGTGCCGAGTTCGTTGACCGCTCGACTGACTTGGAGGCGTAACACGCGATGAGCACCCCCACCGAGGTTGCACCGGCACCGGTGCGCAAACGCTCCCTCTATCGTGGCGATCCGGGCATGTGGGCCTGGGTGCTGCAGCGCATCACCGGCGTCACCATCTTCTTCTTCCTCTTTGTGCACGTTCTCGACACCGCGGTCATCCGCATCAACGAGAACACCTACACCGAGATCATCAACACCTACAAGACGCCGCTGATCGGTCTCATGGAGATCGGTCTTGTCTTCTGCGTGCTCTTCCACGCACTCAACGGCCTGCGCGTCATCCTGATCGACTTCTGGGGCAAGGGCCCCAAGTACCAGCGCCAGATGCTCTGGGCTGTGCTCGGCGTGTTCGCGGTGGTCTTCACCGCGGCGGCCGTGCGCCTGCTCCAGATCATGATCGAGCACGCGTTCTAGGAGCGAATGATTATGACTCTCGAAGCCAAGACCATCGCGACCGACTACGACCGGCCGGCCAGCCTCGACGCCCCCCGTGCGCCGCGCGTGCGCACCAACGGCAACTTTGAGAAGTGGGCATGGCTGTTCATGCGCTTCTCGGGCATGTTCCTGATCATCCTGGCCATCGGCCACATGTTCATCATGCTGGCCTGGGACCAGGGCGTGCACCGCATCGACGCCAGCTTCGTCGCTCAGCGCTGGTCGCAGCCGTTCTGGCAGGTCTGGGACCTGCTCATGCTGTGGCTCGCCGAGTTGCACGGCGCCAACGGCCTGCGCACGGTGATCAGCGACTACTCGCGCAACGACCGCACCCGCTTCTGGCTCAACGTCCTGCTCGGGATCTCGGTGATCCTCGTGCTGGTGCTGGGCACCTACGCCATCCTCACCTTCGGCAGCGGCTCCTAAGG
>JBAQXA010000350.1:0-7383 GCA_049299195.1 Nocardioides sp. | reverse complement strand
AGCCAGCCGAGGCTGACCGCGAGGGCCGGCACCATGACCGGCAACCCGACCCGGAGCGCGCGGCGTGCGGCGCTGGGGCGGTGCAGAAGAGACGAACGGGCGGCAGTCCGGGTGGTCACGGGATGAGGATATCGCCGAATCCCTCCGGGGCTCGATACTGGTCTGCATGAGCACTAACCCGTGTTCGCCCAAAGACGTGGCGTGCAACCTGACGTGGGATGCGACCGGGAGCGCCCCGGCCGCGACGGCAGCGGAGTACTTCATCGGCCGACCGGCCACCGTGATCGGCATCATCGTGGGCGCCTTCGTCGTGCGCTGGTTCGCCCGCAAGGTGATCGACCGGATCGTCCGCCACGCCGAAGACGGTCTGCTGGGCAGCCGGCTCTCCTCGGGTCGGATCGGATCCCTGCGGATCCGCGACACTCGCCTGGGGGCGGTGCTCAATCTGGAAGAGGGCGATTATGGCGAGCGGCGGGTGGCCCGCACGCGGGCGATCGGGTCGCTGCTCAAGAGCATCGCGAGCGGGTTGATCTTCGCGGTTGCCCTGCTGATGGTGCTCTCCGAACTCAACTTGGACATCACTCCGCTGCTGGCCAGCGCGGGCATCCTCGGCCTCGCCCTCGGCTTTGGCGGGCAGAGCCTGGTCAAGGACTTCCTCTCGGGCCTCTTCGTCATCATCGAGGACCAGTTCGGCGTCGGCGACACCGTCAATCTCGGCGAGGCCACCGGGGTGGTGGAGGCGGTGAGCCTGCGCGTCACGAGGCTGCGCGACCACTCGGGCACGGTCTGGTACGTCCGCAACGGCGAGATCCTGCGCGTGGCCAACCAGAGCCAAAACTGGGCCCGCGCCATCGTCGATGTGCTGGTGGCGCCGACGGCCGATCTGACCAAGGCGCAAGCCATCTTGCGGTCGGTCGCCCAGGACATCTGGGAAGACGACGAACTCAACGACGTGCTCGTCGAACTGCCCGAGGTCGCGGGCGTCGAGACGGTCAACGGCGAGGCCGCGACGTTGCGCGTGCACGTGAAGACGACCCCGACGGCACAGGTCCGGATCGCCCGGGTCTTCCGCGAGCGAGCGACGTCCCGACTCGCCGCTGAAGGCATCGAGTTCCCTCGCCTGCGCGCTCGCTGATCGCCCTCGATAGGTTTGCCGGGTGAGCTTTTACGACGAGATCGGCGGCATGTCCACCATCACGCGCATCGTCGACGTGTTCTACGAGGGAGTCGCGGCCGACGACCAACTCCGCCCGATGTATCCCGAGGAGGAGTTGTCGGGAGCCAAGCAGCGACTCACCCTGTTCCTCGCGCAATATTGGGGCGGCCCCACGACCTACTCCGACACCCGCGGTCACCCGCGCCTGCGCATGCGCCACGCGCCGTACGCCGTGACCCATGACGCGCGCGAACGCTGGCTCACCCACTTCCGCGAGGGCTTGGACGCGGTGGCGTTGACCCCGGAGCAGGACGCGATCTTCTGGGAGTACGTCACGATGGCGGCTCTCCACATGGTCAACTCCCTGGAGTGACCCGCCCTGCGGGGAGGCTAGGCCGGTGAGTCAGGCTTCGGCGAGCCCGACCTCGGCGATTCGGGCTTCGGCGAGCCCGGCCAGCAGGCGCTCCCGAGTGGTCTCGGTCATGGGCTGCGCGGCCCCCGAGGCGGGGTCGACAAAGACCATCAACACGCGGGCTGAGGCCAGCACCGCCGAGTCGTCGCGGATCTCCGACTGCACGACAAAGGACTTGGTGCCCACGCGCGTGAGCCAGGTGCGGACGTCGTAGGGAGCGTTGCGGAAGAGGATCGGGGAGCGATAGTCGACCTCGGTGCGGGCCACGACGAGATGCGGCTCCCCATGTGCACGCGGCTCCCGGCCCCACAGCGACCGGGCAAACGCGATCCGCCCCTCCTGGAAGTACTCGAGGTACTTCACGTTGTTGACGTGCCCGTAGACATCGACATCGGAGAAGCGCACCCGCACCGGGAGGCAATGGGCCTCTGCGGGCGCCACGAGACAGGGCAATGGCGCGGGCGGCGGGGTGTCGGCCAGGAAGCGCGTGAGCAGTTCCCGCTCGGCCGGACCGATCCGCCGTGGCCGGCCGGTGGCGAAGACAAACGGCGTCAACACCGTGCTGGCGCGGGCGCACACCCGGCGCTCGGCAGATCCCGGCTCCCCGGCCGCACCGTCGTCGTCCTGATAGATCTCATAGCCGATCGTGAAGCTGGCCGCCCGGATCGATGTCACCCAGCACTCGATGCGCAGCGGCCGATCGCGCAGCAGGACCGGCGCCAGGTAGTCGATCTCGTGGCTCACGACAACCACGCCCTCGGCGAGTGCCGCGGGCGACCGATCCGGGTCGCTCAGGTCGGAGTGGACGCGCAGCATGTCGACGCGCGCCTCTTGCAGATAGTCGACGTAGAGAACGTTGTTGACGTGTCCCATGAGGTCGAGATCGGCCCAGCGCATCGGGCAGTGATAGACGTGGCGCACGACCGCATCCTGACAGGTGCCGGCGCGAAGCCCGCGGGCATTAGGGTGACCCCTATGTCGTCCGCACCACCGCAGGCCGTGATCGTCGCCACCGCGCGCACCCCGATCGGCCGCGCCGGCAAGGGTTCGCTCGTCGACTTCCGACCCGACGACCTGGCCGCCTTCGCGATCCGCTCGGCGCTCGACAAGGTGCCGGCGCTCGACCCCACCCAGATCGACGACGTCTATCTCGGGTGTGGCCTGCCCGGCGGCGAGTCGGGCTTCAACATGGCGCGGGTCGTCAACGTCCTCAACGGCTGGGACGGCGTGCCGGGCGCCACCGTCAACCGCTACTGCTCCTCCTCGATCCAGACGACCCGCATGGCCTTCCATGCGATCCGGGCGGGCGAGGGCGAGATCTTCATTTCCGCCGGAGTCGAGACGGTCTCCCGATTCGCCAAGGGCACCAGCGATCACCTGCCCAACACCCAGAACCCGCTCTTTGACCAAGCCCAAGCCCGCACCACCGACCTCGCGTCCGGAGGCAAGGACTGGTCCGACCCACGCGCGGTGGGCGACCTGCCCGACGTCTACATCGCCATGGGCCACACCGCCGAAAACGTCGCCCGCCTGACCGGAGTGACCCGCGAGGAGATGGATCACTTCGGCGTCCGGAGCCAGAACCTCGCCGAGGCCGGCATCGCCAACGGCTTCTGGGCGCGTGAGATCACTCCGATCGAGCGCACCGACGGCACCCTGGTCACCGGTGACGACGGCCCCCGCGCCTGCGTGACCTACGAGGCGGTGGCTCAACTCAAGCCCGTCTTCCGGCCCGACGGAGCCATCACTGCCGGCAACTGCTGCCCGCTCAACGACGGCGCCGCAGCCGTCGTGATCATGTCGGAGACCAAGGCCGCCCAACTCGGCCTCACCCCGCTGGCCCGGATCGTCGCGACGGGGGTCAGCGCGCTCTCTCCCGAGATCATGGGGCTCGGCCCGGTCGAGGCGACCCGGCGGGCACTCGCCACCGCGGGCATGAGCATCGACGACATCGACCTGGTCGAGATCAACGAGGCGTTCGCCGCTCAGGTGATTCCCTCGGCCCGTGAGCTGCGGATCGACCCCGACCGGCTCAACGTCAACGGCGGCGCCATCGCCGTCGGACACCCCTTCGGGATGACGGGTGCCCGACTTCAGTGCACGATGCTCAACTCGTTGGAGTTCCACGACGCCACGACCGGTCTGATCACCCTGTGTGTGGGCGGCGGACAAGGCATGGCCTTGATTCTGGAGAGGCTGGCCTGATGGCATCCGAGACGACTCGTTGGCTCAGCGACGAGCAGCAACGGGATTGGCGCGCCCTCGTGCTCGGCACCCAACTGCTCTTCGACCGGCTGGACGCCGAGCTGAGCAGCGACTTCGGCATCTCGCTGACGGAATACGAAATCTTGGTCCGACTCTCCGAGCGGCCGGGGCGACAGATGCGGATGGCCCAGCTGGCCGACTCGCTAGCCCACAGCCGCAGCCGCGTCACGCACACCATCAAGCGCATGGAGGCCGCCGGTTTGGTGAGCCGCTGCGATGCGACCGATGACGGCCGGGGGGTCTTCGCGGTGCTCACCGACGCTGGCGTCGCGATGCTCGAACGCGCCAGCCACCACCACGTGGCCGGCGTGCGTCAGCATCTGGTCGATCTGATCGAGCCGGCCGATCTCGCTGCCATCGGCCGGGCGTTCAACACCGTCTCCGACGCGCTCGTCTACGGCCACCCCGAAGCGGAGATTCGCAGCCACACCGGCTCCTAGGCCCGTCCCCCTAGCCCCGACCTGGGCCCTCGATACGGGGCCCGATGGGCCCCGCTCAGTCGCGGGTCAAGCGCCGGTGGGTCACCCGGTGCGGGCGGGCGGCCTCGTGGCCGAGCCGGGCGATCTTGTTCTCCTCGTAGGCCGCGAAGTTGCCCTCAAACCAGAACCACTTGGCCTCGTCCTCCTCATCGCCCTCCCACGCCAAGATGTGGGTGGCGATCCGGTCGAGGAACCAGCGGTCGTGGGAGGTCACCACGGCGCAGCCGGGGAAGTCCAGCAGCGCGTCTTCGAGCGAGCTGAGCGTCTCCACGTCGAGGTCGTTGGTGGGCTCGTCGAGGAGCAGCAGGTTGCCGCCCATCTTCAAGGTGAGCGCGAGGTTGAGCCGGTTCCGCTCGCCGCCGGACAAGACCCCAGCCTTCTTCTGCTGGTCGGGGCCCTTAAACCCAAACGACGCGACATACGCGCGGCTGTTCATCTCGAAGTTGGCGACCTTGATGAAGTCGAGCCCGTCGGAGACAACCTCCCAAACGTTCTTGTTGGGGTCGATGCCGCCGCGACTCTGGTCGACGTAGGAGATCTTCACGGTCTGGCCCACCGTGAGCGTGCCGGAGTCCGGCTGCTCGCCGCCGGTGATCATCCGGAAGAGGGTGGTCTTGCCGACGCCGTTGGGGCCGATCACGCCAACGATGCCGGCGCGCGGCAACTTGAAGTCGAGGTTGTCGATCAGCACTCGGCCGTCGAAACCCTTCGTCAGCCGCTCGGCCTCCAAGACGATGTCGCCCAAGCGCGGGCCCGCCGGGATGTTGATCTCGGAGGTGTCGATCTTGCGCATCCGATCGGCCTCGGCCGCCATCTCCTCATAGCGGGAGAGTCGGGCCTTGGACTTCGCCTGGCGCGCCTTGGGATTGGAGCGGACCCACTCAAGCTCCTTCTCCAACATTTTGGCCCGCTTGGCGTCCTTCTGGCCCTCGATCTTGAGGCGGTCCTTCTTGGTCTCCAGGTAGGTGGAGTAGTTGCCCTCGTAGGGGTGGGCCTTGCCGCGATCGAGTTCGAGGATCCACTGCGCCACGTTGTCGAGGAAGTAGCGGTCGTGGGTCACGGCCAGCACGCAGCCCGGGTAGGACGCGAGGTGCCCCTCAAGCCACTGCACACTCTCGGCGTCCAAGTGGTTGGTGGGCTCATCGAGCAGCAGCAGATCGGGCTGCTGGAGCAGGAGCTTGCACAGCGCGACCCGGCGCCGTTCACCACCGGAGAGGTGGTCGACCAGCTCGTCGGGATCGGGGCAGCGCAGCGCGTCCATCGCCTGCTCCAGGCGTGAGTCCAGGTCCCAGGCGTTCGCGTGGTCGAGCTCGGTCTGCAGGTCGCCGGTCTCCTGCATCAGGGCGTCCTGATCCGCGTCGGGCTCACCCATCTCCATATAGGCCTCTTCGAGGCGCTTCATCTTGGCCTTGAGGTCGGCGACCGCCTCTTCGACGTTTTCCTGCACGGTCTTGCCCTCGGTCAGCGGCGGCTCCTGCTGGAGCATCCCGACCGTCGCCGCGGAGTCCAAGAAGGCATCGCCGTTGTTGGCGTGGTCGAGGCCGGCCATGATCTTGAGCAAGGAGGACTTGCCGGTGCCGTTGGGGCCCACCACACCGATCTTGGCGCCGTGGAGGAACGACAGCGTGACGTTGTCGAGAACCACCTTGTCGCCATGAGCCTTGCGGACGTTGCGCAGAGTGAACACGTAGTCAGCCACGAGCACGGAGCCTAGACGCCAGCGGACCCGGAGTCCGAACCGGCGACGCCCACTAGCATCGGCACACGTGCTGCCTGGGGGCCGCGCCCTACCCGATGCTGGAGCTGCCATGAATCCTTGCTCGCCAAGGCCGCCGTTGCGACGCTCTCGGCTGGTGCGCCCACTGTTGTTGCTCACCACCCTCATCGCGGCCTTGGGGGTGGGTGCCGCCCTGGCGCAGGCCGCCGAACCCCTTGAGGTCTATGTCGGCGCCTACGCCATGACCGTCCAAGAGCTCGACCAGCAAAACAACTCCTTCTACGCCGACTTCTACCTCTGGTTCCGGTGGACACCTCCCGCTGAGGATCCCGAGCTAGACCCCTCCGCGACCATGGAGTTCGTCAACAATCTGGAGCGCTGGGGGCTCACCCAGACGCCGGTGTACGAAGTTCCCAAACCGCTCCCGAGCGGCCAGATGACCCAACAGTTCCACGTGCAGGGCAAGTTCTTCTCGGCCTTGGACCTGCGCAGCTATCCACTCGACTCCCACCGGCTCACGGTGGAGATGGAGGACACGCAGGCAACCAACGCCACGTTGGTCTATCTCCCCGACACCGATGAGTCGGCGCTGGACGCGGGCCTCAAGATCCCGGGCTGGGCGATCACCGGCTACAAGATGGAGGTCGTCAACCACACCTACAAGACGACCTTTGGCGAGCAGCATGGCGAGACCGACACCTTCTCGCGCGCGTCCTTCGACATCCACATCCAACGCCCCCGGAGCTTCTTCATCTGGAAGCTGATGATGCCGCTGCTCATCGTGATCCTCATCGCCTTGAGCATCCTGGTCGTGCACCCGAGCATGATCGAGGTCCGGCTGGGCGCACCCGCCACGGCGCTGCTGGCGCTGGTCTTCCTCCAGCAGGCCTACACGAGCACGCTGCCGGAGACCGGCAATCTGGTGTTGTTGGACAAGATCTATGTGCTGTCCTACGGGCTGATCGTGGCGCTGATGTTCATCACGATCCTCACCTCGCACTGGGTGCGCGACGGCGAACAGATCGCCACCGCACGTGCCATTCGCTTGGACCGGCTCGCCGAGATCGTTCTGCTAGGTGGCTTCGTGGTCGGCGTCGGAGCGCTGATTGCGTTCTCCTAGGCCCTGTTGAGGGCCACCTTGAGACCCTATTTGAGGGCTTGAGCCAAGCCCTTGCGTGCCTGCTCGTAGGCCGCCAACTCGGCCTTGATCGGCGCGACGACCAGCTCGTCGGAGACCTCCGCAATCGCCTGGCGCAGCCTGCGGTCGGCCGACCGGGCACGACTCTTGGCCGTAGCGGAGACCAGGAAGCGGCACAGCAGCGCCAACACCAGCCCGGCAGCCACGCCCCCGAGC
>JBAQXA010000349.1:0-13625 GCA_049299195.1 Nocardioides sp. | reverse complement strand
GCCTACGAGGCGCTGGTGACCGAGCTCCGCGGGTTGGCCGGTGGCGCCTGCCGAGACGCGTGGGTGGCCGAGCCCATCACCGAGGACCGCGAGATGAACATCGGGCCGGAACTGGTCGATCTCTCCGCGCTGGCGGACCTAGAGCACGCCTACACGCAGGCCGCTCAGACCTACCTGAGCGGATACCTCAAGTTCGGGCGCCTCTGGCGCCGCTCGGGATGACGCATCGGCTGATGACGCGTGTCCAGAAGGTGCTCACACGGGGCATCGTTTTCACGATGGATCTGCAGTTGGCTGCGTGCGGGCCCTGGGCACCGGCTCTGGTGCAACCCGGCGCGGCATCACCCCGCCGGTGCCCTCGTCGGTTGTGAATTGGACAGATGTCCTGTGAATCCACAACAACGGAAACTCATCGGTGCGCGATCTGCGCCCTCAGGCCGTTGCTCGATCGCCGATAACTAACCTTCCGTCGCCCGGCGGCGCAAGGGACAAGACGGCTTGCTGTCGCGCTGAGGTGCGTGGGGCATCGCTCGAATGAGATTCGAGCCATGCCACGTTTACTCCCCGAAAACCTCGACGCAAGCCGCCTAACGAGGTCTGACGGCATCAAAAGGAGTGAGCGCCGTCACGACTGTCGCGGTGCGTTTGTGCAGGTCAGAGCACTACGCGTCAAAAGGCAGCAAGCAGGGGCGCAAGCAATCACCACCACACTGTGCGTCCAGAGGTCGCAGGTTCAAATCCTGCCCCCGCTACCAAATCAGGCCCGGGATTTTGTGCGAATCCCGGGCCTGAAAGCATTTGAGAATTGATCCCTCCACCACAAACCCTCCTTTCGGGAGGTAAGTTCGCGCAGCCCGAACCGCCCTTCGCGCGGGCGTGGCGGCGCCGGCCGAACGGATCGGGCCGCGAGCGATCAGCCGAACGGTCCAGGAACGCGCCGACACCGCCGGCTTCGACGGCATCCCCGTCTCCGGCCACTCCCTCTTGCCAGACACGAAGAGGTAACGGGCAGCGAAGGGCGCCGGTCCGGTGTCAGGGTCCTTTGCGCGCTTCCCGTCGGCGCGACCGAAGTGGAGCGGTGCCTGGTCGTCAGGGACGCCAAGGCGCACGGGGGGCGACGTAGCGATGAGCACAGGACGACCCTATGGCGCTGCGCTCAGCTCCAGCGACTGATTGAATCGTCGAGTGGTCGATGAGGAGGTCCTTCGCCTGATGCGTGAGCGTTCCGCCGCGCATCTCTGGTTGGACGTCCTCGAGACCGAGGACCACCTGAGCTTCGACGACGTCGCCGGTGCATGTGGCCTGGAACCGCTCGGCCGCGGCTGGGTTGAACTCGACCGACAGCGAGCCAGCGAATTTCTTACCGCCATCCTGCACAAGGACCTGGCGTACAAGGTTGAGGTCATGCCGGAGGCCAGGGCCCGATGGCTCTCCGAAGAGTTCGTGCGCGCGTTTGGGGAGCACGGCTCACGCTTCGCGACCAACAGCGCTGACTTACCGGCCACGTTCCCGTTCCAATGGACGCCGGCCACGGCGTTCACGTTTGACGCAGGCGTCGTGATCCTCGGGTCGGCGGCGGCTGGGCTGCTCTGGGTCGCCGACGAGGACTGATCGTCGCGCCGTCATTCGAGGGCGATGCGATCGGGATCGACCTCGTCGGCCGGCCACAGCGTGTCCGAAGAGTCGACGATCCAGACGGCCGTGTCCGCGGCAGGCGCGATGAGCCGACCGACTTCGGCGATCCAGCCGGGCGAACGGCATTCGAAGAGGGGTGTCGTCATCGTCTGCGGGTCCGTGAGCGCAGCCTCATCTGGCCAGCCGTCCCAGTCGGCTGCGGTCGTGGCGATGGGTAGATGTTCGTGAGCGGGGCGGCCGTACCATCGCAATGGACAAGGTCATCGACAACATCGAAGCGGTCATCTTGCTCGACCGCCGCTCGCAATCTCTCGAACAAGTGCCGGTCATCGCTCAGGATGAGCGCATAGCGCGTCATCGAGGGTGCACTCCTGGAGGCGGCGCATGGGGCGCGTAGGCCTCGGGGCGGTAGCGCTGAGGCCGTCGGCGCGTTCGAGCCAGGGGCCGTAGCTTCCGCTCGAACAGCGTGATCGCCGCAAGCGCATGCACATGGTTGTGGGTGATGCGGTGGCCGTCCATCGGGAGCGGGTACGAAGGATCCTCGAACCAGGCCGAGATGTTCTCGATGCGCGCGAGATCCTCGTCCGTCATCGCGATCGCACGGGCAGCAAGGTCGTCCTCGCCGTAATCCCACAGAGCGGCAGCTACCTGGCTCTTCGAGGTATGAACCTGGAAGTTTGGCCGTCCGCCGAGGAGCTTCCTCAGCTCGGCGTCGCCGCGGTCGCGGCCGAGGAATCTCATGCACCAACCGTATTGCAGCAACCTCGCAGGCGCGGCGGCGTCGGTGGGTCGGGTGACCACGACGAGCAGGGCCTCGGACTCTGAGGATCCGCAGAAATGACGGGCCCGTATCCCAGTCGGAGCGGCAGACTGTTGCTCGTGTCCCTGAGCCCGCCCGATGCTTCCGAGCTCGCCGAGGAGCTCGCGCGCGCAGTCGTCGACGGTTCGACGGCCGAGTGGGCTCCACTGGCATCGAGGCTAGAGACCTTGTCCGGCCGCGAATGGCTGGTCCTGGATGCCGCCGCCCGCAGTTATCGAATCCACTACTCCACGCCCATCTCAGGCGTGCGCGGATGGCTGGGGTCCAGTCTGAGTGAGCGGACCGGCTTCGTCGCGGCCGTCACCAGCCTTCACGTTGACGGGCGGATCCGCGAACGAGCGACGCTTGCTCTCGCCGACGCCCGCGGGCCGCTCGCCGTCGCCGCAGCAGCGGTACGCCTGCTCGACCACGTCGCGCAGGTCCGCGCGATCGCACGCCAGTCGCTCACTGCGCTACTCGTCGCCCAACCCGAACCGGACCTCGTTGCACTCGCTTTTGACGTGGTGCTCTCGGGCAGAGGCCGATTCCAGGGCCCCGGCGCGCTCGACGTTGTCGAGGACGTCGCACGCCGGCTCTTCGTTGACAAGGAGTTTGCCGAGCTCCTAATGGCCGCCACGTCCCGCAATGTCCGCAGGCACGGCTTCAATGCGGCGAACCAGGTGGGAATGCTCCCCGTGCCGCGTCTCCTGGACGCGGCCCGGGTGGAGGAAGATCAACTGATCGTTGCCTGGTGCGCGGATTGGCTCTATGAGCGCGGCACGCCGGAGGACTTCGCTGACCTCCTGGACGCCCGCTCAGCTCTTCTCCGTCAGGCCGCAGTGCTCCGCATCGACGACGCGGTCCTAACAGACGACAAGGTGTTGTCTATGGCAGCCGACCGCGCGGCCCGGGTACGCGAAGCCGCACGCTTTCGCGCACGGAAACGGGGCCTGGGCGTCGCAGTCTGGTACCGCAACGAGCTCCGCTCCGAACTGCCCGCGAACCGAATGGCGGCCATCCTCGACGGCCTCCTTGCCACCGGCAACGCCGAAGACCTCCCAACTTTCCAAGCCGCGCTGCTCGATCCCAGGCCGCGCGTCCGCGCCGTTGCGTTGCGTGGAATCGCAGCGCGGACGACGAGCGCTGAGACGATTGAGCAGCTGAAGCCCATGCTGACCGACCCGAGCAGCCGCGTCGCGGCGTCGGCCGCTCGCGTGCTTGCCCGCGCTGGTGCATCCGCCGCGATCGCGGATGGCGCCTGGGCATCATCCCTCCCAGGCAGCCGGCGCGCGGCCTGGTTCATCACGCGGTCCACTGGTGGCTGGAACGCGGTAGAGGCGGATCTGCGCTTGGCCGCCGACGCCGATGTCGAGCTTGCCGGACTCGGCCGAACGCAGGTGAGCAACTGGCTGACGACGCGGGCGGCCACCACATGGCAGCCGCTTGCGGAGAGCCAGCGATCCCGGATCGCTGGACTCCTGGATGCGTGGGACGCATCGATCGATCTCAAGAGGACCTTGTCCTTCCACGCCGGCATCCGCCCGCTTCCCGGCCAGACCAGTTCGGAGGCGCCGGTTGGCGACGTGGTCCAGCTCAAGCGCAAGTGGTGGCGTCGGTGAGCAGCCCTCAGATCCTCGTCCAAAGAATCACCGTGCACTGGACCAAGGACTCCCGTGGTGGTCGCGGTGCGGCCGCGCGCAACACGGCACCGCTTGCACTGCCGATGCCCGGACACGGGGTGGTTTGGCACGCGGTCGCCTTCAGCGAGACCGATGCATTCTCGCCTTGGCTGGAGGCCGCCGATCAGGAAGTGCCGCAGGCGATCGAGACCGAACTCAACTTGAAGGTTACCGCCGACGTCGCGAGCTTCCTTCCGCTGGCGCCGTTCGGTGCGCCCTTACGGCATCGGCGCCCACCGCGGGCGCGGATCGAGACTGGGCAATCTGTCCGTTGGATCCTGAACTCACGCGATGGCCGGGACCATGGCTGGTTGTACACGCAGGTCGTCTACAACGTCGCCCTAGCTGACGCAGCCGACACGGCGGTGTTCACTCGTGACCCAGCGGTGGTAGTTGATGAACGTGCTGCCCTCCGATGAATGCTCTTGGTGCCGGGTCCTGTGCGGTCCTGGCCGATTAGGGTTCGGGAATGGCTGAGCGCGTCGTCCCGTATGACCTGACTCCGGACATCGAGTTCGGCTGGGAACCCAACGCACCCGACGCCGTGCTTGTGTCCGATGACTTCGGCCGCGCCGCGCTCGCGCAGAAGGCCCACCCCGATGACCCAGACCAACGCTGCGTCGTCCTGCGCTGGGAGATGGTGATCCTCGCGCAGTTGACACCACCGAACGACGAAGGAAGACACGAGCACCGCCTGTACGACGACGGCCTTCGCGATCTCCTGTGGATCGGCGTTGTTCGGGAGAGCCAACTCGTCGAGCAACTGAAGTCGTCCTGGCCACGAGCCGGTGATCGTCGAGGCGTGCCGATCCACTACGCGGTCGTGTCAAAGGAGTGCGTCGTCGAGGTAGTCGCGATGGACGTCGAGGTCTTCCGCATCGACGGCACGCCTCGACAAGCGGCCACCGCGAGCTTTGAAGGCCCGTCATGATCATCGACGAGGATGGCCCGTGGACGGCAGCGGCCTACCTCGCCACTGACCCGGAATTCGCGGGCACGCAGCACGGCATGGGGGAGACAGGAACGCTGTGCGGACTCGCCGAGGACGAGGTGGCAGTCGTGCGTAATCCGTTCTACGGGACGCAACCGATGGACTGCGATGAGTGCGCGGGTGAACTACGACGGCTCGCGGCCACGTGCCCTGTGTGCGGTTCGCCTGAGCTGACGCAGCCTCCCTATCGAAAGTGGCCACCGCCTCCTGGGGTGCTCCTCAAGCCGCCCTATGAGGATCAACTCGGTCTGCCGAGCTACGAGGTTTGCCCCAACTGTGGATTCGAGTTCGGCAACGACGACAACCCAGGCACCGCGGTGCCTGTCTCGTTCGCGCATTGCCGAGCCGAATGGGAAGCCGATGGCTCGGCGCGGTTCGACCAGTCGACGGTACCTCCCGTTGCCAGTGGACGGACTCCGCGTGGCAGCGTCGTTCCGGTCCTCGATCTGAGCGACCTGCCTGGGGAATGGTGGACTGTGCGCGGCTCCGTAGACGCCGCCGAGCTTGAGCGAGAATTGGCCCGGGAGCTCGCCGTCGGACACGTGCTCCGTGGCGTCCGCGTCGAAGCCGTCGCCGTCAAGCGACATCTCAAGGACGTTGTTTTCTGGCTCCCGGAGAGCGGCCAATGGGCGTGGGTTCACCTCACTCACGCGGTCGAGACCGATCCGCGCTGGCCCATCCCGATCATCACGTCGAACTGGGCTGATCTCGTCGGCGAAATGACGGGCGAGTAGCCGATGGATCCGAGACCACTGACCTCGCGCGAGCGCGCTGTCCTTGAGCACCTACTTGCTGCGGACTTCCCAGCGGCTCGCATGCTTCGCGAGCAAGCGAAGGCCGTCGAAGTGGTCAACATCTGCGGATGCGGCTGTCCCTCGATCGACTTCGTCGCAGGGCGCGGGTTAGGCATGTCAGCGCGAGTCAACGCCGCCCACAACAACTCGGACGACGGGCTCTTCCTCTGGACCATCGAGGATGAAAGGAACGGGGAGCTACTTGGTGGCATCGAGTGGGTCGGCGTCAGTGACTCCGACCCGGCGGAGCTTCCAGACCCCGCCGAGATCACGGTGACGGGCGCCTGGCGATGTGGGCTCGAAGGGACGGCGGGAGGCGGGTCGGCCGTGGATGAGCGAGACCTTGAGCGCTGGCGGCATTGGGGGCGCAAATACGGATTCGTTCGGGCGCGGCTGAGGTTGCTGACAACCGACGAAGGTGGCAGGCGAACGGCCATCCTCTCGGGGTACCGCTCTTGTTGGGGCTTCCCGTCAGAGGTTCACGACGAGATGCATGACGGCCCGCTTCTCATCGAAGGCCAGAGCCACATCGACCCTGGGGACAGCGCGGTCGTCAGCCTGCATCCGCTGATGCCTGAGCTATGGCCCGAGGTCCTTCCGGGGATGACGCTGGGCATGTTCGAGGGTTCTCGGCAGGTCGGAGAAGCGATCGTCCTTGAGCTCGTCGGCCCCGAGGCCGGCTGAGGGCGTGCTGCGACACCGCGGGTTTCGAACTCCCTCCACGAACCCTCCGGATTCAATCGGCTCGGATTGGAGTCGATCGGTTACAGTCGGAGGAGTTCGAGACAGCGAACATCGCGTAGATACAAGCGATTCGGTTGTTTCCCGCAACGTTCGGTAGCGACAGGAAGACCCCTGAGTTTGTCCAGAGGTCGCAGGTTCAAATCCTGCCCCCGCTACGAATGTGATGTCTCAGGACATCCCGGACAGCTGGACCTGCGATTGCAGGTTCGGCTGTTTGTCATTTGGGTGGGTTTTTGGGCTGGTAGTCCTTGTTGGGATCGATGAGGAGTTCGCGTATCAGTTCGCCGGTGGCGGCGTCGACGACGCGGACGTGGAGGTCTTGGATGAGCAGGATCACGCGGGTTCGGGCGTAGGTTCGGCCGATGCCGATGTGGCGTAGCTGTCCGGCGATGCGCAGGGTGACGATTCCGGCGGTGGAGACGATGTCGTGGCGGGTGCGGTCGTGTGAGTCGGTGCTGCGGTCACCGGTCGGGGTGGCTTTCGGTCGTGTGTTGTATGTGGTTGCCGGGGTGGCGCGGTGGGGCAGCGATCGGTGCGGTCGGCGGTGGTTGTACTCCTCGACGAACGTGTCGAGCAGGGTCTGCAGCTGTGTCAGGGTCGTGGGCTGGTTTGGCTGGGTGCGGAGCCACTTCTTGAGAGTCTGTTGGAATCTCTCGACTTTCCCGCAGGTGGTGGGTCTGGATGGGCGGGAGTTCTTCTGCACGATGTCGAGTCGTCTGAGCTCGGCTTCGAAGGCGTTCTTGCCACCTTGGCGGCCGTGGCCGGAGAGTCGGACGGTGTAGACCGTGCCGTTGTCTGTGAGCGTGGATGCGGGGTATCCGTGCAGTTCAGCGGCCTGTCGGAAGGTCTCCAGGACGGTTCGTCCGGTGACCGGTCGGTGTGCCGATACGTGCAGGCGTAGCGGGAGTGGTCGTCGAGCCAGCTGATGATTTCGGTGTCGGCGCCGGGTCGGCCGTCGGGTCTGGTGAGTCGGTAGTGGGTGAAGTCGGACTGCCAAGTCTCGTTGGGCATTGCGGCTTCGAAGCGCAGGTAGGAGGACCTCGGACGCTTTCGAGGGTCCGGTGTGACGGTGCCGGCGCGGCTCAGGATCCGGTGGATGGTGGCTCGCGACAACCTCGCGCGGTGGCGATGTGTCAGGTGCCAGTCGATGGTGTCCGGGCCGGCGTTCAAGCCGCGGTCGGTCAGGTCCTTGCGTAGCTGCAGGACCAGGGCTACGACCTCTGCTGGGGTGGCGTTGGGCGAGGTCTTTGGTCGTCGTGATCGTGGTTCGAACGCGGCGTCGCCCTCGGCACGGTATCTGGCCAGCAGTTCATAGACCCAGGACTTCGATATGCCGTAGTCGGCGACGACCTCGGCGACGGTGCGCTTCTCGAGCGTGATGGCGGTGATCACCAGGCGGGCCTTCGAGGCGCCGGACCTCGGTGCTGAATTCGACATGCTCGAGGCTCTTCGAACTGTCGTCTATGTCGTGAGACATCAGTCCGGGATGTCCTGAACCACAACACTGCCCCCGCTACTAAATTCACGCCTCAGCAACGCCGGTCCGGATACGCTCGTTTCGCCGTTGTTCGCCCCCAATGAGGTCTTGAGGTCATTTGCCGTGACGGAGAATCTGGTCGAAGTCGTTAGCAACGGCGATGACGACGAGGCCGCCGACCGCGCGCACGTTGAGCGCGAACGGTCTGAGATCCGGGAGTTCGTCAAGGGGCTGACGCCCGACGAGATCAAGTCCGGTGGCTGGTTCACACGCCTGCTCTCGATGTCGCTCAGTTCATACACGGAGAAGGTCGACTGGCAGTACTTCCAGGAGAAGTACAAGGGCGTTCCAGCGGACGCCATCGTTGACCAGCGGATCAAAATGGCGTCTCGCTACGCGGCCATCGAAGGCGGGATCTCCGCCGGGGCTTACACGGCGACGGTGGCTGCCACAATCGGTTCCCTCGGTGGGGCCTCGCCCGCAACTGTCCCGGCCGCGATCGCGACCGTGATGGTGGACGTCACCTACATCACGCAGTTGCAGCTTCGCCTGGCGTACGACATAGCTGTCTTGTATCGGGTGCCGCTCGACGTGTCTGATCCCGAAGATCTGTGGAAGCTCATCCGTGTCGCGTTCACGATCAAGAGCGGTGAGGTCGCCCGCGAGGGCGTCGTCAAGGTGGTGCCGGCACTCATGCGCCCGCTGATCAAGCGCTACTACTCCAAAGGAATCCTGGCTGCGGGCAAGGGGCTTCCCGTCGTTGGCAAGTTCCTCCTGCAGCGCAACGTCATCAAGATCGGAATCCCGGTGGTTGGCGTTCCGCTCGCAGTTCTCGTTAACCGCTACACGACGCAGATTGCCGGACGACATGCGCGGGCGGTCTTCCGGAACGAGGCCCGGGTAGTCGACTTGGCGGGAAACTTGAGCGCACGGAGTTCGCACCCGCAGCTGATGCTGTGGGTTGCGTGGCTTGTCATCAACGCTGACGGCAAGATCTCGGACGACGAGGCACTGCTGTTTCGGCACCTGGTGAGACTCGTGGCCGAGCGGCATGAGGTGATCGACGGGCAGCTCGCGCAGTTGGTAGACCTCGACCCTGACGACGTGTGGCAGCGGATCGACTCCGAAGAAGGTGACTTGCTCGACGTCCTCGATTCGGCGGGTCGCGTTGCAGCGGTGGACGGCGATGCCAACTCGCGGGAGCGGAAACTTCTCGCGGAGCTCGAAGCTCGATGCCGGCAAGGTGAGCCCGAGTCGGACTAGGAAGCAGGACGCTTTGGGGAGCGAGGCGGCGATGGCATTCGTCGCTGGCCCCACCCGTTGGTCTTCACGATTTCCTTTGCTTGCGCGGGCAGGTCGACGGGCGCCTCATGGTCGTCGCGCCGGTCGAAGACGTCCTCGCGAAGCATCTCGTCGGCCGCACCTGCATGACCCTGTTCCTCCAACACTTTCGCAAGGTCGAGCCGGCAGACTTCGTCGTACGGCGCGGCCGTACAGGCCGTCTCAGCCGCTTCCCGTGCGAGATCGAGGTGACCTCGCTGAATTGCGTCAAGGACTACGATGTGGGCCGTGTCGACGATGGAGCATGGGATCAGGTCCTGCAGACGCTCTCCGTCGAGGAGCCAGCTCCAACCTTGGTCGCGCAACTGGTCGAACGGTTTGCCACAGACGAGCTGCAGCGCCTGGACGAGGTCGGCGATCCCGTCCGAACCGCGCGATTGGCCGCGCGCACGAAGGCGGCGGAAGAGGTCGACGTCGACGAGTAGGTCGTCGACCTGATGCCCGTGCCACTCCGCCTCGGGGTGGTCGCCTTGCTTGGGGACGTGCCACTCGCCGGTTCGTGGATCCTTCCCGAGCCACTCGCGCAGGTGGCCGATGTCTGTTCGGGCGCGAGGCTGGCCGATGTGGAATGCCTCCGCGATCGTTCGCGACATCACGCCCTCCGGGTGGAGCGCCACGAACGCGAGCAGCTCGGAGTAGTACGGACGACGCTTGAAGATCTGCTCGACCACCTTGCCGTGGGCCGTGACCCGAACAGGGCCGAGGAGCGTGAGCCGTGGAAGCCGTGAGTCATCGTCGAACCATGCCGCGACGTCCTCGTCCAGCGTTGGATCGAGATCCGCGAGAACTTGCGATGCTTCGCCAATGACGTGGGGTGCGAGCTCATTCACGTCTTCTTCCGTCGCCGCAGCGACCGCCACGTAGGCATCGGTGCGCTCCGGAAGCAGTGACGCGGAGTCGGCTGCACCGACCAGACGTGGACGTGTGTACTCGGTGCGCAGCGCTCCGGCCTGATCGGCGACCGACCGCCAGCCGTCGGCGGCTTGCGCGAAGTTCGAGATGTCGGTGGTCGGCGTCACCCGCGTGACGTCGACGATGGCAGCGCAAAGCGTTGCTTCTTCGGCGGTCAGCCAAGCAGCGGCAACGTCGATGGTCGGCGTCGTGAGGCGTCCCACAGGGGTGAATTCGAAGATGGCCGCATGCTCAGGCGGGGATGCAGCCACGGTGACGACCGCAACCCCGAATCGACCTGACGACTGTGCTCGGGCATCCTCGATGACAGCGGCCAGGTTGACGTTGGTGGTGATGACCACCTGCCACGGATCGGGTTCGTCGCCCTGCCGTCGGCTCGCAGTCTGGATTTCGGCCGTCACCGAGCGGACAGCAGCGTCGTCGGCATCGTGAGTGCGCAGCCGCAGGGTGTCCAGGTCGCCCAGCGCCTCGCCTATGCCGAAGGTGTCCGTCTGCACGAGGACTGACCATGGGTTAAGCGCCAACTCGGCGGCAGCGTGCCGGGCGAACGCCAGGGCATGATCTCCGTCGCCGGTCAGGGCCACGGAGCCCAGCAGTTCTAGGTTCACCAACCACAACGCTCCGCTGTCGTCGCGACCGACGCTGATGAGCATGGGGTACGGCGACAGCACGTCGTCGTCGACTTCGACCCTGCCGAGCTCGACCTGCCAGTGCTGTTCATCGCCCTTCCACGGATCAGCGAACTCCACGCTTTCAGCGAACTGGAACGTCGCGACGCCACGAGATAGCGAGACTGATGTCAGGGCTGGGATCGGCAGGCCCATGTCGCGCGAACGAGCAGCGATGCTGTTGAGCGCTGCGTCGAGCCCTTCGATGTCGTCGGCCGCCCGGTCGCCGTGTGCCGTCGCCGTCTTGTCGATCTTGATCAGCTCGGGCGGATTGGGTGCGAGCGTCTGGCCCGGGTGTCGGTAGCGGAGTTGAGTGCGGCGGTGTGCCCCCACGGCCATGAGCACGGCGCCAGCGGCAGCGCGGGCGCAGGCACTCGGCGCACCTCCGAGACGGCCGCCAGCAGTACCGATCCCGTCACGACTATCCATGCGCACCAGCCGACGACGGCGAAAGCCGCGAACGCGAGGCTCCCGTCGTCTGGTCGAGTGAGCATCCGGCGGAGTTCGTCGAGGTCCGCGTCCCATGGGGCGAAGCCGATGGCGATGAGGACGACGGGGAACGCCACCACCAGCCCGAGCAGGGCAAGGCAGGCGAACAACCCGCGGATCCGTTGGCCGAGTGTCGTCATTGCTCCGTACCTCCAATGGTTCGTACTACCCGAGCGGATGCCTCGCCGGTGACGGACAGGTCAGAGATGCCGATGGCTCCGAGGCACGTCGGGTCGTAGTGGTCGGTCACCGTCACAGTGACCGTGTCGCCACCGGTGATCTCGACCGTTCCCTCGACTTTCGCGGCACTGAGGTACTCCTTGGCGGTCGTCCGCGCAGCCGCCAGATCGACGTCTACCGAGCGGCCTTCGATCGCGGCCGGCGCCTGAACCCGCTGCCCTCCGGCGCGGGCGGCCTGGGCGGCGATGTCGTGGGCTCGCTGCTGAGCATGGACTTGACCGCCGAGGTCGACTGCGAGACCGACGAGCATGATCATCACGAAGCTCGCGGTGACCAGCCAGACGCTGATGGAGCCGCGCTCGTCACGTACGCGGCGGGTCACGACCGTGTGGGAAGTGCCTCGGGTTCGTCTCTGGACATTGGTGCTTCCGCGTGCCACCTTCCTCTCCTTCCCAGTCGTGATGCGCATGGTGTCTTGTGCGGACTCGGCAGAATGCCGGTCATGGCTTTGACGGACTGGACGAGAACCATCGCGGGCGGGAAGCTCGCGAGTGGGATGGCGCGGTTGAACGCTCGCCACCCGTGGAGTCACAACGACCACTTCCACAGCTGGATCCTGGCGAACCTCCCGCGCCAGCGTCGCTCGGCGCTCGATGTCGGCTGCGGTCGTGGCGAGCTCGTGGCGGCCCTGTCCCCGTACTTCACGACGGTCTACGGGAACGACGTCGACGAGGCGATGCGGCAACAGGCCACCAGCCGTTGCTCGGGGCTGTCCAACGTGACAATCCATGACGGCAGTTGGATGGATGTGCCGGGTCCGTTCGACCTGGTGACCATGATCGCCGTCCTGCATCACCTCGACGTGGCCGCCGCCCTGCAGGAGGCTCGGCGGCTGCTCGCGCCAGGCGGGCGTTTCCTGGCGGTCGGCCTCGCCCCTCCCAGCGGTCTTGTAGACATCGCCTGGGACCTCGCGTCGATAGTGACAAACCCCGTGATCGGTTACGTCAAGCATCCATGGCCAAACACGAACGGGGTGCAGCCACCGCCAATCCCGACTCAGGACCCGACGATGCCGTTCGCGCAACTGCAGCAGGTGGTGGCGCAGGTCATGCCGGGAGCATCGATGCGACACCAACTCGGCTTCCGCCACACCATCGCTTGGACCAAGCCCACGTAGCAGACCGATGATTGACGGTACGTCATGAATCCTGAATGGTGACTGTGAATAACGGCGGATCATCATGGATCGGGGACTGGTGTGTCTGGTGGGCTCGCGGTCGTCCGTTCCCTGGGCTCGCCACGCAGGCTGGTCTCGGCAGCCGAGTTCGACGACTTCGAACAGGAGTTGATCGACCAGTGGTCGCTGGCGCTGGCGGCGACCGGGGCCGTCGACTCCACGGTGCTGCGGGAGCGCGGCGCGGTAGTCGAGTTCGCCCGGTTCCTGGGACGTCACCTGTGGACCGCCGGCTCCCACGACGCCGACCGGTGGCTCCGCTACCTGCGCGTTCAGCAGCGTCAGGCGGTCAGCACCGTGAGGGGCGAGGCCGGCTCGATCGCCCGGTTCTTCGACTTCCTCCAGGTCCGCTACCAAGGCGACATCCACGCGCTGACCGGTGTCGTCGTCGATCAGCCGATCGATGAGTTCAACCGGCCCGCGAAGACCGACTACGGGGCCGGCCGGGTGCCGCCACCGACCGAGGATGTCGAGGCCCTATTCACCGGCTGGCGGGCCTCCTTGCCCGGAGCCAGGAAGTACCTGCCCGCGGCACGCGACTATGTGGTCGCCTCGCTGTGGCGCCGGGTGGGGCTGCGGATCAACGAGACCTCGATGCTCGACATTCGCGACTGGCGCCCCGACCTCGGCTCGGTCGGCAAGCTGCATGTCCGGTTCGGGAAGGGCTCCAACGGTCGCGGCC
>JBAQXA010000348.1:0-7660 GCA_049299195.1 Nocardioides sp. | reverse complement strand
GTCCTCACGGTGGTCGACATCGTCGCCGCTCCCGACACTGATGCCGCCACCGAGCCCAACACCGGCGGGCCCGACACGTCGGCAACCGCCGCAGCCGAGGTATGCCGCGTGGCCGCCGCCGCCGAGCAGGGCTCCGAACACCCGATCGCCCGCGCGGTCCTTGCGGTCGGGCCGGACACCCTCCCGCCGCTGGAGGACTTCACCGCCCTCCCCGGCGCCGGGGTGCGCGCGGTGATTGAGGGCCGGGAGGTCTGGGTCGGCACTCCCACGCTGCTTGCTGCCCACGGTATGCCGCTCACGGGCGCGCTCCTGGCTGCCGCTGCGGCGGGCGAAGCCGAGGGACGCACCGCCATCGGGGTCGCCTGGGACGGCTCGGCGCGCGGCGTCCTGACGCTTGCCGACACGCTCAAACCCACGTCGCTGGCCGCCGTCCAGGAACTGCGCGCGCTGGGCCTCACCCCGGTCCTGCTGACGGGAGACAACCGGCGGGCCGCCGCCACGGTTGCCGATCAACTCGGCATCGAGCGGGTGCACGCCGAGGTGCTTCCCGAGCAGAAGGCCGCAGTCGTGCAGGCGTTGCAAGCCGAAGGGCGCGTGGTCGCGATGGTCGGCGACGGTGTCAACGACGCCGCAGCCCTTGCGGTGGCGGATCTGGGGTTGGCGATGGGCACGGGCACCGATGTGGCCATCGAGGCCAGCGACCTCACCCTGATGCGGGGCGATCTCCACCAAGCCGCCGACGCGATCCGGCTCAGCCGCCGCACCTTGGCGATCATCAAGCAGAACCTGGTCTGGGCCTTCGCCTACAACGTCGCGGCGCTGCCGCTGGCCGCGGCCGGACTGCTCAACCCGATGCTGGCCGGTGCGGCCATGGCGTGCTCCTCGGTCTTCGTGGTGACCAACAGCCTGAGGCTCCGCTCCTTCCGCTCCGCGACCCCCAATGGTCCAGATCTGCGGAGCAATTTCCACAGCTGATGGCAGGTCCCTGAACATTCGGCGGGGGCGTGGGTGAAGATAGGGACCGTGCCCAATCCGCTTCCGGATATCAAGTCCGCCGGCGCCGTTGTTCTCCGCAAGTCGGGGAGCGGTGGTCGGCAGGTGCTGTTGGTGCACCGACCCAAGTACGACGACTGGTCCTTCCCCAAGGGCAAGGTCGATCGCGGTGAGCACGTGGTGGCGGCTGCCGTGCGGGAGGTCCACGAGGAGACCGGAGTGCACATCCGGCTCGGCGTGCCCTTGCCCGCCCAGCGCTACCCGCTGACCCGTCGGATGAAGCTCGTGCACTACTGGGTGGGTCACGTCGTCGGCTCCGACGACATCAGCAACTACTGGCCCAACAAGGAGATCGACGACCTGGCCTGGGTCGATCTCGACAAGGCGGAGCACCTGCTGACCTACCCCTTCGATCGGGACACCCTGGCCGCCGCGGTGGCCCAGCGCAAGCGGACCCGAGCGCTGATCGTGCTGCGCCATGCCGTCGCCCGCTCCCGCCGGGCCTGGCGGGTCGACGACACCCTGCGGCCGTTGCTCAAGCTCGGCGAGCGGCAGGCCGACAAGCTCGTGCCGCTGTTGGCGGCATACGACGTGTCGCGTGTGGTGAGCTCGTCGAGCACCCGCTGCCTGCAAACGGTGGCGCCCTTCTCGCACGTCGTGCGCCAGCGGATCCAGCCGCACAAGGGACTGAGCGAGGAGAAGGCCACATCCGCGACCGTGACCCGCGTGGTCGACACGCTGCTCCAGGCCACCGAAAACGGGGTCCTCTGCGGTCACCGGCCGGTCTTGCCCAGCATCTTTGACGCCCTCGAGATCGACGACGTGAAGCTGCCGCCCGCGGGCTTCGTCGTGGTCCACCACCGGCGCGGCCGCGTGGTCGCGACCGAGCAACACGGCGTGCGCTAGCCGGCGCCAGCCCGCGTGTGATGGGCGCCACCCTCTCCCCGCGGAGTTTCCTCGCCTCGTTCACTCCCCGTTCACCGAGCCCGGGCCACCCGGTCATCTGCGCTGCCTAACTTCCTGAGTGTCCTCGTTTCTAGACGATCAGGAGAGACACGAAGTGAAGAGCACTTCTCTGCGCCGGCTCATTGTGCCCGGCATCGCATCCCTTGCCATCGTGCTGACCGCTTGCGGCAGCGGCCAGGGCGGCGACGGAGCCACCGAAGGTGGCGACACCAAAGTTTCCGGCAGCGTCGCAGTGGACGGGTCCTCGACCGTCTTCCCGATGAGCCAGGCAGCCGCCGAGCTGCTGTCCGAAGAGAACCCCGACGTGCGCGTCGCCGTCGGCGAAGCCGGCACGGGCGGCGGGTTCGAGAAGTTCTGCGCCGACGCCACCGATGTCTCGGACGCCTCGCGTCCGATCAAGGAGGACGAAGAAGCGCCGATCTGCGCCGAAGCCGGCATCGAGTACACCGAGCTCCTCGTCGCGACCGACGCGCTGACCGTGGTCGTCAACCCGGAGCTCGACGTCGACTGCCTGACCGTCGATCAGCTGAAGCAACTGTGGCTGCCCGACTCGAAGGTCTCCAACTGGAACCAGCTCGACCCGGCCTTCCCGGATCAGGAGATCGCGCTGTTCGGTCCCGGCACGGACTCGGGCACCTACGACTACATGGCCGGTGACGTCCTGGAGTCGGAGACCGAGGCCACCCGGACCGACTACGAGTCCTCCGAAGATGACAACGTGCTCGTGCAGGGCGTTGCCAACACCCAGGGTGCGACCGGCTACTTCGGTTACACCTACTACGAGGAGAACACCGACAGCCTCAAGGCGCTGGGCATCGATAGCGGCGCCGGATGTGTGGAGCCGTCCGCTGAGACGGCCCAGAGCGGCGACTACACGCCGTTGGCGCGGCCGCTGTTCATCTACGTCAACAACAAGAAGTACACCGACAACGCGGCGGTCAAGGCCTACGTCGACTACTACATCGACAACCTCAAGACCATCGCCGAGGCGGCGAAGTTCATCCCGCTCAACGACACCGATTACGCCGCTACCAAGGGTGCCCTCGCCGGCATCGGCGGCTGACCTCACCAAAGGTCGAGCATCGTGACGACGAACACCCTGACTGGCCCACCACACCCGGTGGGCCAGTCACGCCTTCTGCAGGGCAAGCGGCGCCCCGGTGAGGCCCTCATCAAGGCCTCCCTGCTGGCGTCCGCCCTGATCTCGCTGGTCATCACGGCCGGGATCATCGCCGCGCTGGTGGAACCAGTGCTGCACTTCTTTGGTCAAGTCCCGCTAGGGACCTTCTTCTCCGCCGACAGCGAGTACGGCGTGTTGCCGCTGATCGGCGGCACCCTCATGACGACCTTCATCGCCCTCCTGGTCGCGGTCCCGATCGGACTCGGCGCGGCGATGTATCTCGCGGAGTACGCCTCCCCGCGTGCCCGCAAGATCCTCAAGCCGACGGTGGAGTTGCTCGCCGGCGTGCCGTCGGTGGTCTACGGCTTCTTCGCGGTGGCCTTCGTGACTCCGGTGGTCCTCCAAGGCTTCCTCGGCCTCGACGTCAACTTCACCAACGTCTTGGCCGCTGGCCTGATGTTGGGGGTCATGGTCATCCCGACCGTGGCCTCGCTGTCCGAGGACGCCATGTCCGCGGTGCCGCTGGCGCTACGGCAAGGCTCGTTGGCCATGGGTGCCAACCGGATGCAGACCACGCTGCGCGTGGTCTTCCCGGCGGCACTCTCCGGCATCGCCGCCGCCATCGTGCTGGGCCTTTCGCGCGCCATGGGCGAGACGATGATCGTCGCGCTCGCCGCCGGCTCGCAGAAGAACCTGTCGCTGGACCCGCGCGAGGGGATGCAGACGATGACCGGCTTCATCGCGATGACCGCCGGCGGGGAGAACCCCGTGGGCTCGCTCAGCTACAACAACCTCTTCGCCGTGGGCATGATGCTCTTTTTGATCACCTTCGTGATGAACATGATCAGCATCCAGATCGTGCGGCGTTACCGGCAGGAGTACTGATGTCGATCGCCACCACTACCGCTCGCGCGTCGATGGCTGCCGTCGAGGCCGGCCACCGCAGCCTCGCCAGTGAGCGCAGCCGGGACCGCAACCCCAGGTCGCTGATCTTCTTGGGTCTGCTCTGGTTCTCGCTCTTCTTCGGCGTGATGGTGCTCGTCGTGCTCATCGTGAACACCGCCATCGAGGGTGCGCCGCGCTTCGATGCGAACCTCTTCAACCGTTACGAGTCGACGATCATGCCGGAGCGCACCGGCTTCCGCGCCGGCATCCTGGGCTCGCTGTGGCTGATGGTGTTCACCGGGCTCTTCTCGGTGCCGCTCGGCATCGCGGCGGCGCTCTATCTGGAGGAGTTCGCCGACCGGCACCGGTGGTACAACCGGTTCATCGAGGTGAACCTGCAGAACCTGGCCGCTGTCCCCTCGGTGATCTACGGCCTCCTGGCCGTCGCCGTCATGGCCGTGCTGGGCTTCAACTACAAGGCCATCGTGCTGGGCGGCTCGATCGCCCTGGCGCTGCTGATCCTTCCGGTCATCATCATCACGACGCGAGAAGCAGTTCGCGCGGTGCCGCGCGACATCCGTGCGGGCTCGCTCGCCCTCGGGGCCACGGTGTGGCAGACCACGTGGCGCCAGACCCTGCCCTCGGCGATCCCCGGCATCGCGACCGGCACCATCTTGGGTCTCTCGCGCGCCATCGGTGAGGCCGCGCCGCTGGTGCTGCTCGGCATCGCCTCGGTGCGCTTCGATCCGACCGGTCTGACCGATGCGGTCACCGCTCTGCCCATCCAGATCTATCGGATGAGCTCCAACTCCCAAGAGGCCGTCCAGATCGCCGCCTCGGCGGGCATCATCGTGCTGCTCGTGATGATCCTGCTGATGAACGCGCTGGCGATCATCATCCGCAACAAGTTCCAGCGCACCTGGTGAGGAGCACCATGTCCACGACCCCAGCTTCGGTTTCGTTCCGTAGCCCAGTCCGATCCACCGCCGACCAGGAGACTCCGTTGACCCACGAACTGCCCGACGTCATGTCCGGTCCCGACCGGGTGATTCCCGACCTGCCGGAAGAGGCGGTGATGGAGGCGGTCAACCTCAACGTCTTCTACGGCAACTTCCACGCGGTCCACGACGTCACGCTTGCCTTCGGGAAGAACGAGATCACGGCGCTGATCGGCCCCTCCGGCTGTGGCAAGTCGACCGTGTTGCGCTGCCTCAACCGGATGAACGATCTGGTGCCGGGAGCGCGGGTCGAGGGTCTGGTGACCTACCACGGGCAGAACGTCTACGGCGCCGGTGTCGACCCGATCGCGGTGCGCACCCACATCGGCATGGTCTTCCAGAAGCCGAACCCCTTCCCCAAGTCGATCTACGACAACATCGCCTACGGCCCTCGGGTCACGGGGATGGAGGTCGACAACATGGACGAGCTCGTGGAGCAGGCGCTGCGCGACGCGGCGCTGTGGGACGAAGTGAAAGACAAGCTCAAGCAGTCGGCCTACGGTCTCTCGGGCGGCCAGCAGCAGCGCCTCTGCATCGCCCGCACCATCGCGACCAAGCCCGATGTGATCTTGATGGACGAGCCCTGCTCGGCGCTTGACCCCATCGCCACGGCGCGCATCGAGGACCTGATGGTGCACCTGCGGGAGGAGTTCACGATCATCATCGTGACCCACAACATGCAGCAGGCGGCGCGCGTCTCTGACCGCACGGCCTTCTTCACCGCCCGCCCCGACGAGACCACCGGCAACCGCACGGGCCTCCTGGTGGAGTACTCGCCCACGGCCCGGATCTTCACCTCGCCGGTCGACCAGCGCACCGAGGACTACATCTCCGGCCGCTTCGGCTAACCCCGAGAGCGCGAGCGGGCACTTCTTCCTCGCGGAGAGCACTGACCGGGCACTTATTTCTGGAATAAGTGCCCGGTCGGTTTGCGTGTGTGGGGGTGGGGTTAGGCGGCGAGCCGCAGCAAGGGGTATGCCGCCGCGGCAGCGAGCGCAGCCATCGGGAAGGTCAGCACCCACGCGACGACGATGCTGCGGGCCACGCCCCAGCGCACCGCCGAAAGGCGCTTGGTCGCGCCGGCGCCGACCACTGCCGAAGTGATCGTGTGCGTCGTCGAGACCGGCGCCGCGAACGCGGCCGTGGTGTAGAGGACCGTGGCGGCAACCGCTTCGGCAGCGAAGCCTCGCGGCGGATCGAGGGCGATGATCCGCCGCCCGAGGGTGCGTACGATCCGCCAGCCGCCGGCATACGTCCCCAGCGAGATCGCGGTGGCCGCGCACACGACCACCCACCAGGGGAGCGGGTCGCCGGCCGCGACGTAGCCGCCGGTCAACAGCGCCAAGAAGATCACACCCATCGTCTTTTGCGCGTCCTGCAATCCGTGGCCCAGCGCCATGGCGGCCGCCGAGAAGGTCTGCATTAGGCGGAAGCCGCGGTTGAGCCGGTCGGGATGACCCCGCCGAAACAGCCACATGATCGCCACCATGACGGCGAATCCGGCCACAACAGCGATCACCGGGGAGATCAGCATGGGCACCAGGACCTTGTTGACCACCGTGTCCCAGCGCACCAGGGAGCCGGAGGCGAGGGCCGCTCCGACGAGGCCACCCAGCATGGCGTGGGAGGAACTCGACGGCAGGCCGAGCCACCACGTGGCGAGGTTCCAGACGATGGCGCCCAGCAGCCCTGCCAGCACGACCAGCAGGCCATCGCCCGTGTCGGGGGGCCGGATTACCGAGGTCACGGTGTCTGCGACCTCTTGGCCGAGGAAGGCGCCCACGAAGTTCATCAGCGCAGCCATGGCCAGCGCCACCCGCGGGGTCAGCGCCTGGGTGGAGACCGACGTCGCGATGGCGTTGGCGGCGTCGTGGAAGCCGTTGGTGTAGTCAAAGATCAGGGCCACGACAATGACCGTGACCACCAGGGTCAGTTCCACCGGATCAGCCCGCCGCTACCACTGGGCTCAGGACTCTTTGACGGCGATCTGTTCGACCGTGTCGGCGACCTCGCCGAACCCGTCGATCGCGCGTTCGAGGCGCTCGGCGATGTCCTTCAGCTTCAGCAGTTCGATGGCCTTGAAGTCTCCGGAGAACAACTTCGCGAGCATGCGCCGGAAGGCCTGGTCACCGACCCGGTCCAGCCGAGTGATCTCCACCCAGTAGTCCGCGAGGGTCGTGGCCGATCCCAGTCGGGGCATCGCCGCCGCGGTCAACTCCGCGCAGCGTTGCAGCACCTCGGCCTGCTGGGCGATCTCGGCGGGCACGGTCTGCACGCCGTAGAGGTGCATCATGTCGACCGCGCCCTCCAGCAGGTCCATGACGTCGTCGAGCAGGGTCGCGAGCCGATAGATGTCCTCGCGATCGAGCGGCGTCACGAAGGTCTCGTTGAGCCGGCGGACGATCTCGGCCGTGGTGTGGTCCGCCGCCGTCTGCGCGGCCCGCATGCGGTGAGACACCTCTTCGCGGTCGGCCAGCTCGGAGAGGGACTCGGCGAGCAGCGTGGTGCCCACGACGAGGTGTTCGCCAGCAGCGGCAAACAGCTCGAAGAAGGCGCCGTCAAGCGGCCGCAGGCGGAACCTCATATCGACCAGTGTGACCGATGAGCGACCCCCGGGCTAACCGTTGGCGGCACGTCGCCGCTTCTGCCGGGAGATCAGGGTTTCTTGGAGGTGGATCTCGCCTCCGTTGTGCTCCCA
>JBAQXA010000347.1:0-5890 GCA_049299195.1 Nocardioides sp. | reverse complement strand
TTTGCCTGCTAAGCGCCAGGTTTGGCTGCTCGGTGTGACGGGTGAGTCTGGTGTGGTGGAGTGGGAGGTGTCGTACGTCGGGTGGGGTGCTGCTGGCCTGTTGGGGGTATGCCGGCGTCACTTGCGCATCATACGTCCCACTGGGCGGGCAAAACTTGCGCTTAGCCCGGGAAGTTTTGCCTGCTGGCAGTGCAATTTCACGGCTAACCGGGGAATCCGACCCCCACCCGCCCCTGGCCTAGGGGAGGCCGAGGGCGAGGCGGGTGGAGATGAGGGTGGGGGCGGTGACCTCGCGGCAGCGGGCGGCGCCGGCGGCGAAGATGCGGCCCACCTCGGCCGGGTCGGCGGCGTAGTGGGCGTGCTCCCGTTGGATCGGTTCGAGCACCGCGATCACGGCGTCCGCGACGGCGGACTTGAGAGCGCCATAGGACCCCAACCCCGCGGCAGACCCGCCGCAAGCGGTCAGGATCTCGACGAGGTTGCTCACGCCGGGCTTGTGTTCTCGATCCACGCGGATGGCGTCGGCTCCGGTTTCGGAGTCGGTCACCGCCCGCGCGATCTTGCGGCGGATGACGTCGGCCGGATCTAGCAGGTTGATGATCCCGGTCGGATCGTCCCCACTCTTGCCCATCTTGTCGGTGGGCACTTGCAGGTTCATGACCCGAGCGCCACTCGGCGGCGGCGCCATCTCCGGCACCACGAACGTCTCGCCATAGGTCGAGTTGAATCGAATCGCCAGGTCGCGCGTGAGCTCGATGTGTTGGCGTTGGTCATCGCCAACCGGCACATGGCGGGCGCGGTAGAGCAAGATGTCGGCCGCCATCAGCACCGGGTAGGTGAACAGGGCGACGCGCGTCGACTCCCGGCCCCGACCCTTCTCCTTGAACTGGATCATCCGGTTGAGCTCACCGGTGGTCGCGACGCTCGTCAACAACACCGCCAACTCGGTGTGGGCGGGGACCCGGCTCTGCACGAACAGCGTCGCGCGGCTGAGCCCGACCGCAAGCAGCAACGCCTGCGCCTCGGCGCTGAACGCCCGCAGCCGCTCCGGATCGTGCGGCACCGTCATCGCATGCAGATCGGCGATGCCGTAGTAGCACGCGGCATGTGGTTCGGCAGCCATCTGGCGCAACGCGCCGAGGTAGTTGCCGAGGGTCAGCCGTCCCGTCGGCTTGAGCAGGGAAAGTGTCGGTTCCATCGTTGTCTCCTTGGGTGTGTCGTGATGACGCGCCTAGGGAGGTATGCCGACTAAGCAACACGGCCGCCCCAAGGCGGCCGTGAACAGAGGGTGTGCTCGTCAGGGGTCCGCCGTCAGGCGGGCCACCAGGACTGGGTCATGTGGAGCGGCTTGGTCGTGAGCACCCGTGCACCTTAGACCCGAATCGCGACGATCAGGAAATGTCATCGCGTCGATCAGGCGTAGCGCAGGGCCAGTCGGCCGGGGGTCCAGCCCGTGACGGCCTTGAAGTCGCGGGTGAAGTGGGACTGGTCGGCATACCCGAGACGGGCGGCGAGAGCGGCGAGATCGTCACCCGACTTCAGTCCCGAAACCGCCTCATGCATGCGCCGCCGCCGGATCAGCCACTTGGGGCCGAGGCCGAGGCGCCGCTGGGTCAGTCGTTGGAGCGAGCGTTCGGTCAGCGCGAAGCGGTCGCAGATCTGGCCCACGCGTACGACGTCGGGATCGGTCTCGACGTAGTCGACGATCGCGTTGATCGACGCGCCCTCAGGGTCTATCGGCAGCAGTGGCGTGAGCGCCGCCTCGAAGTGTGCGATGGCCCGATGGTGGATGCCGACGTCGTCGGGGCCGGCCGCCATGAGGTCGCCGAGTTCGCGACTCAGTGCCCCACCGGGCAGGCCCCGGATCTCACCGAGGTCGACATAGCGATCGGTGAAGTGGCGCACCGACCGCCCGCCGATGAGCAGGCCGGCGGCAGGCTGCAGCATCACTCCGAAGGCCCAACCGTCCCCGACGAGAGTGGTGCGTGACAGCCCGCGGACCACGCCGTAGAACCGGGCGTAGGAGTTGCTGACGACGATCAGACAGATCGGGTATTGCAGGACCTCTTGGTCAGAAGCCTCGCCGTGCGGAACGCTCCACACCGGCACCCAGTAGCCGCGCACGAGCCCGACACACTCCGCGCTGGGGGAGTAGCGGGCCAGATCGAAGCGGCGGTCGCGCGGGTCGCGAAGATGCGCGCGGTCGATGGGCTCTGTCGGATTCATTTGTCGGAAAGTATCAAGACCCACCGACAGCGGAGTACCTAGCGTGGGACTCATGGAAACGAAAACGAACAACCTCGCCACCGATTGGCGCCAGGCGGCCGCGCGCATCGCCTCAGTCATGGCCGCCGTGGACCGTGCTGATGCTTGGGGGCAGCCCTCAGCCTGCGCGGACTGGGCCGCCGCCGATGTCCTGAACCACCTTGTGGAAACGCAGAAGGACTTCCTGACCCAGCACGGCCTCGTGCTCCCTGAGGTCGCGTCCTCACCCGAGGATTCCTCGACCCCGCCCGGCAGCCCGGCTCCCGCCGCCATCGCTCAGTGGGAGGCGATCGCCCGGCTGCTCGATGACCCGGACGTGCGCGACCGGTCCTACGAGGGCTACTTCGGGCCGACCACCTTGGGCGAGACGCTCGGGCGCTTCTACGGCTTCGACTTGGTCGTGCACCGCTGGGACCTCGCCCAAGCTCTCGGGGGCAGCGGCAAGCAGGAGCGGTTCAGCGAGGACGAGTTGGACCAGATCGAGGCGGCTGCGGACTCCTTCGGAGACGTGCTGTATGCCGACGGGATCTGCCGACCGGCCGTTCCGGTCAGCCCCGATGCAGACCGGCAGGCTCGCGTGCTGGCCAAGCTTGGTCGCGTCGGCTGACGGCAGGACGCTTGCGCTGATCTGTCCGGGGCCGGGGGGTAACCTGCGGGTTATGCGGGATGAGGGATGCGGTGGACGCTCCACAGTCGTCTTCGACCAAGCTCTCACCGAGTACGACTTCGGCCCCGGACACCCCATGTCTCCCGCGCGGGTCGACTTCACGATGCGTCTCGCGCGCTCGCTCAGCGTCGTGGGCGATGGCACTGCCGCGGGCGCCGGGCTGCAGGTCAGCTCGGCGCCCATCGCCTCCGATGATCTCCTGGCCACGGTCCACTCGGCCGAGCTGATCGAGGCTGTCCAGCGCGTCGGCTCCATCCAGGGTCACCTCGAGCCCGCCTTCGGCCTCGGGACAGATGACAACCCCGCCTTCCGTGGCATGCACGAGGCGTCGGCGCACGTGGTCGGGGCCAGCGTGGAGGCCTTCCGCCAGGTGTTCTCGGGCGAGTCGATCCACAGCGCCAACATCTCCGGTGGGCTCCACCACGCCATGCCGGGCCTCGCCAGCGGCTTCTGCGTCTACAACGACCTCGCGGTCGGCATCCAGTGGCTGCTCGACCAGGGTGTCCAGCGGGTGGCCTATGTCGACGTCGACGTCCACCACGGCGACGGCGTGGAGAAGATCTTCTACAACGACCCGCGCGTGCTCACCATCTCCCTCCACGAGACCGGGCAGTTGTTGTTCCCCGGCACTGGCTTCCCCCATGACTCCGGTGGCCCCGACGCCCCGGGCAGCGCGGTCAACGTGGCGCTGCCCCCGGGCACCGCCGACGCGGGTTGGCTCCGTGCCTTCTTCGCCGTGGTTCCGCCCCTGCTGCGGGAGTTCGCGCCGGAGATTCTGGTGACGCAACACGGCTGCGACTCCCACGCGGAGGACCCGCTCGCGCACTTGATGTTGAGCGTCGACGGTCAGCGAGCGGCCTACCTCGCCCTCCACGACCTCGCCCACGAGGTCTGCGGCGGCAAGTGGGTCGCCACCGGCGGCGGAGGGTATGCCGTCATCGACGTCGTCCCGCGCGCCTGGACGCATCTGCTGTCGATCGTCGGAGGGGCGCCGCTCGCTGCGGACACCGCGATCCCCCAGGCCTGGCGCGAACTCGTGCTCGAACGCACCGGCCGCAGCGCGCCGACCGTCATGACCGACGGGCGCGCCCCCCAATGGCGCAACTGGCAGGAGGGGTTCGACCCGGACACCTGGCTCGACCGCGCGATCCACGCGACTCGCCACGAGACCTTCCCGTGGCATGGCCTCGACCCGATGCCCTAGAGACCCTCACGGCTGCCGTCTCGGGGGCCCTCTTGCAGGCCACTTCAACTCGACACGCCGACTGCTCCCAAGTTTCTTTAGTACAACTCTTCCCCAGCAGTCACATCAGGCTCTATTCTCACTGCAGCGCGGAGCGTGGTGTGTCCGGTGGGAAAACCGGCGGCGAACCGCAAAGAAAGATCGGTGCACCATGGCTGCCAACCCTTCCGAGGGAGCCCCCGACATCAAGTTCCTCACCGTCGCCGAAGTTGCTGCGATGGTCCGAGTCTCCAAGATGACGGTTTACCGGATGCTGCATAACGGCGAGATCCCCGCCCTGCGCGTGGGTCGCTCGTTCCGCGTCAAAGAGGGCGATGTGCACGAGTACCTCGAGAAGAGCTACTACAGCGCCGGCTGACGCCGAGCCCAGTCGGGCGCCCTCTCCGGCGCCCGCGACGGGCAGATTTAGTTGGGCAGATTTCACGCGCCTCCCACCGCCGGATAGGCTGGGCGCCGTCAACCCCGGGTTGGGCAAGCCCCGCCACCCAAGCGGGGCCAACGGGCGGGGACGCAAGTAGCGAAGGAAACTCAGTGGGTTCAGTCATCAAGAAGCGGCGCAAGCGTATGGCGAAGAAGAAGCACCGCAAGCTGCTGAAGAAGACGCGCGTCGCCAGGCGCAAACTCGGCAAGTAGAGTTCACCGCTCCCCACCTCAGCCGATGGACAGCAAACCGGCCGACACTTCTGTCGGTCCGGCGCGCACGATCCTGGTCACCGGCGTCTCTCGCGACCTCGGCCGACGCTTCGCGCGTGGCCTGGCTGCGCGCGGCCCGGCCGGTGGGGTGCAGCGGGTCATCGGCGTCGACGCGGTGCCTCCGCGCGGCGACATCGGCAACTTCTCCTTCGTGCGGGCAGATATCCGCAACCCGGTGATCGCCAAGATCATCGCGCGTGAGGCCGTCGACACGGTCGTGCACATGAGCGTCATCGCCACCCCCGGCCGCGTCGGGGGCCGCGGCACGATGAAGGAACTCAACGTCATCGGCACCATGCAGTTGCTCGCCGCCTGCGCGGGCGCCGAGGGGTTGCGTCGCCTCGTGGTCAAGTCCACCACCACTGTGTATGGCGCCAGCAGCCGCGATCCGGCGATGTTCACCGAGGACATGACGGCACGAAAGGCCCCACGGTCGGGCTATGCCAAGGACGTCAGCGAGATCGAGGGCTACGTGCGAGGCTTCGCCCGGCGCCGTCCCGACGTGGCGCTCACGACCTTGCGCTGCGCCAACGTCATCGGCCCGCATGTGCGCAGCCCGTTGACGGCGTACTTCAAGATGCCGGTCATCGCGACGGTCCTCGGCTTCGACCCGCGGCTGCAGTTCCTCCACGAGCAGGATCTGTGGTCGGTCCTCACCCTCGCTGCGCTCGGCGATGCCCGGGGCACCTTCAACGTGGCAGGCGATGGGGTGATGACGCTGACGCAAGCGATCCGACGCAGTGGGCGGCCCAGCGTCGCCTTGCCGGCTCCGGCGATGGGCGGGCTCGGCTCGATGCTGCGCCGGGCCCGGTTGGCGGACTTTTCCCCTGAGCAGATTGCGCTGCTCACCTACGGGCGTGGGGTGGATACGCGCCGGATGCGCACCGAGCTCGGGTTCGAGCCGAAGTTCCCGACCGAGGCGGCGTTTGCGGACTTCGCAGACTCGCTACCTGCTCCGTTTGATCCGGTGGGATCGGTCTTGGGGGTGCGCGGTGGCTGACGCCGAGGTCATCGCCCTCAAC
>JBAQXA010000346.1:0-2657 GCA_049299195.1 Nocardioides sp. | reverse complement strand
GCACACGATCCGCGCGGCCACGCGCGACGCCGCCGTCAACGTCGAGATCGACCTGACCAGCATCCCCTTCGGCAAGACCAGCGGCCGCCGGCTCACCGGCTGGCTGTGAGGAGGCAACACCATGGACTACTCCTTCGAAGTCAACGGGCCGGTCACGGTCCAAGCGCGACTCGGCCGCGGTCACTTCAAGATCCGCACCACCGAAGAGTCGGTCGCCCGAGTCAGCCTCGGTGGCCCCGACTCACACCTCGCCTCGGTCGTCTGCGAGCACGGCCAGCTCACCCTCGAAGCTCCGCGGCGGACGTCCGGCTTCAGCGGCGAGGCCTCCAAGGTCTATGCCGAGGTGACGGTTCCGGTCGGGTCCACCCTCGCCGTGCACACGGTCAGCGCCGGCGTAATCACCGCGGGCCCCCTCGCTTCCGCGTCGGTGACGACCTCGTCCGGTGACGTCGCGCTGGACTGCGCCGAGGGCATGATCGACATCGACACCGGCTCAGGCGACGTGGTCGTGCGCGAGGCACGCGGCGAGCTCGACATCCGCACCGGCAGCGGAGACGTCCGGGTGATCGAGGCCCAGGGGCCGGTGCGGATCAACTGTGGCTCGGGAGATGTCGAGCTGCTCGAAACCCGCGGCCCCACGGCGATCAAGACGGGGTCGGGCGACGTCAGGGTGCGCGAAGCGATTGCCGACCTTGGCCTGTTGACCTCCTCCGGCGATGTGGTGGTCGACGCCTTCACCTCCGGGAGGCTGCACGCGCAAGGGGCTTCGGGTGATCTCGCGATCGGCATACCCGTCGGGACGCCGGTGTGGGCCGACGTGAACTCCCGCTCAGGGGCGGTCGTCTCTCAGCTCCGCGCCGTGGGCGAACCCGCTGCCGACCAGCCGTATGTCGAGTTGCTCGCCACCACCGTCAGCGGAGACATCTTGCTTCGAGAAGCCGAAGGGAACCGACATGCCTGATCACCCGAGCGAACTTGAGTTGTTGGCGCAGGCCACGATTCGTCAGCGCCATCCCGCGCGACACCAGCCGCTCCGGCCGGGCAAGGTCCCCACGCGGACTCGCGCCGCGGCCAGCCTGCGGCGGCTCGCCGACCTGCTGGACAACGCCTAACTGCTCGGCCTCAGTCGCCGACGCGCTCCGGCACCCAAGCACGGGTGAACTCGCGGAACTGCCTCGCTGCGGGCAGCAGCCGGCGGCGCTTCGACCAGGCCAGGCCGATCTCGCGGAAGGCATCGGGGTCGCGCAACGGGATCAGCCGGATCCCGAGTTGACCCAACCCTGAGGTGAGACCCATGGCGGGCACGATCGAGATGCCGAGGTCGTTGGCGACGAAGCCGAGAAGCGTGGGCAAGTCATCGCCTTCGAAGACCACGCGCGGCGCATACCCCGCAGCCGCACAGAGCGCGTCGCACTGACGGCGCATCTCCCAGTTGCGGTGGAGCAGCACCCAGGGCTCGGTGCCGACCTCTTCAAGTGCCACGAGCTGGCGCCGGGCCAAGCGATGGCTCGTCGAGACGGCCAGGTAGAGGCGCTCGCTAAACAGCCACCGCCACGCGACCTCGGGGTTGCGGGGTTGCCGCGCGGTGAGCTCGAGGTCGACGCGTCCCTCGGCGACGAGGGAGGAGCCGAGGGCGTCCTGCGACTGCTCGAGATCAAACATCACCCGCGGATGCTCGGCCTTGAAGGCCCCCACCAGTGGCGGGATCAGCCAGGTGCCGAAGGACATCTGGAAGGCCAGCCGCACGGTGCCGGTCTCCGGGCTCGTGAGCTCGGCCATCGCGGCCAGCACGTCGTCGACGGCATACAACCCCTGGTCGGCGCCCCGCTTGAACTCGTGGCCCGCATGGGTCAACCGCAGCCGCCGGCCGGCCTTTTCCAGCAAGGTCGTGCCGACCTGCCGCTCCAGCCGGGCGAGCGCACGGGAGACGGCCGGCTGACTCACGGCATAGAGTTCGGCCACCTCGGTCACGGTCTCGCCGTCGGCCACATGGCTGAACCAGCGCATCGCTTCAGTGTCCACAATCCATAACCATAACGAATCGATTGGCCTCCACTTACGCATTAGACGCATGATAGGGGCATGAGCGAGCATTGATCCATGACGACGATGAAGAACATGTGGGCATCGATGACCTTCGACCTGACCTCCGGCATGGCCCAAGCGCGCGCCGACCGGATCCTGCGACGACAGTTGCGATCCGAACTCTCGGCCTACAAGACCGAACACGAAATCATCGACCTCCTCGCGGCGGTGGAGCGCTCTGACGCTCCCGAGGCCGACGAGGTGCGGAGCATCCTGGAGAGCAATCTCACCGAGATGCGCCGCCCCATGTCCCTGGCTTCCTGACAACCTGGCCTCCGACAACTTGGCCTCCGAACAACACTGACTTCCTGAGGACTCCTTCTTCCTGCGGGAAACTCTGAGGGCAGCTGCTAGCGCAGCCCTCCAGCCTCGGCGCGGCACTGGTGAGCCGCGCCGGGGCTTCTCGCATTTCGGCCCGCCCGCCGTGACCGCTTAACCCCGGGACGTGCGGCAAGTCGAGCGCCCAGGCGACCGATCTGTCGCACGTCCTGCGGCCGATTTGTCGCACGTCCTGCGTGGGGGCTCGGCCGTCGGGTGGGCTCGGGCGTCGGGTGGGCTCGGGCGCCCTAAGG
>JBAQXA010000345.1:0-3731 GCA_049299195.1 Nocardioides sp. | reverse complement strand
GGGTTGGGATCTGTGCCGGGGGCATGGCCGGGGTCGGGGTCGGCCGCGGTCGATTGCGGTCCAGCATCGCGGGGCTTGGCCGGGGTGCCACTGGGGCAGGGGCAGGAGCGGGCGCAGGGGCAGGTCCAGGCGCAGGCGCGGGTTGCGCGGAGGGTGCTGGCGGGGCGACGGGTTCTGGTGCAACGTCCGGCGGCGGCGGCACCGGCAACTGCGGAGCCTGCGGCAAGGGGAGAAGTGGCCTGTCGCTGACGAACTCGTGCGGCTCCTCGATGAGCCACGGGGGACCACCGCTGAGCAGCGACGGCGCCTCGACAATCGGCTCGTCGTCATCGACGTCGTTGAGGATGAGCTTCCACTGCGGAGCGGTGGCGACGACTCGAGCCGCAACGACTTCACCGACCGTCATCAGCGTCCGCAGGTCGTCGGCGGGGTTGGTGGTCACGTCTTCGCGCAGGACGCGCACCGTGACGATCGGCGTCGAGGTTTTCGGATACAGCACGAGCCCCGCGCGGTCGCTGTCGACCGTCAAGACCCGGGTGAGGACGACGTCGCCCACCGAGTACGCCGCCAGCGCGTCGCCGGAGGCGCGGAGAGCCGGGGTGACGTCGAGGCGGTTGGACGCCACGTCATACCGGCCGGAGATGGTTTGCCCAACGGTGGCGATCCGCTCGATCGCGACGTCCTCGACCGTGAGTTCCTCGGCGATCGAGGCGGGGAGTGCGCGGCCGACATTGACCAGCGCTCGACCTGCGACGATCCCTGTGACCTGGCCGGTGACCGGCCGGACTTGGTCCTTGGGGAGGGCTTGAAGGAGGCCGGCGGCCGCAGCCATGCGCAGCGTGTCGGAGATGAGTTGCTGGGTGGCGTGCTCACCCTCCTGGGTGCCGAAGGCGAAGCGGAGGGGCGACTTCGACAGGTCAGCTGCCCACTCGTGGCCGACGGGGTAGGCGCGAGCCGCGCCGCCATAGACCTGAGTGCCATCGGCCATGCGGCGGGAGAACTCCCAGCTGATGGCGCCGGTGGGCATCACGTAGACGTCGGCGAGATTGCCGGCCTCGCGGGCGACCTCATCGACGTCGATCCAGGGCTCAGGACGGCCAGCCGGGATCGTGATGACAACCACCGGACGGCGCCGCGTGTCGCCATTGAGCAGGTCAGCGAGTGCGATGGCGGACCGTTCCTCGTCGATGCGGTGCGGGCCGACCATGTCTCGGAGTCTAGGCAGCCACTGCTAAGAGCGGAGCGGTTTCACGGGCTCCCCAGGTAGCACCACCTCAAACCTCGTCCCTTGCCCCAGCACAGAGTCAACGGTGATCGTGCCGCCGTGGGCTTCGACCAGTTCGGCGACGATGGCGAGGCCGAGGCCGCTGCCCCCGGTGGCGCGGGAGCGAGAGGTGTCGGCGCGCCAGAAGCGGTCGAAGACGTGGGGGAGGTCGTCACCGGCGATGCCCTCGCCGGTGTCGGCCACTGTGATCCGAGCTTCCTCGGCGGTGCCTGACACTGTGACCGTTACCGAGCCGCCGCGGCCGGTGTGGCGCAGGGCGTTGGAGATCAGGTTGCCCATGATCTGGCGGATCCGGTCCGGGTCTACCTGAGCACTAAGCGTTGCGGGGACATCCGCGGCGAGTTCGACGCCGAGCGCGCCGGCGACGCCACGATTGCCTTCGACCACCGAGAGCACCACCTCCGCGAGATCCACCTCCCGGGTCGTCAGCGAGAGCCGTCCGGCGTCAGCACGAGCCAGTTCCTGCAGGTCCTTCACCAGGCGACTGACGTGGTCGGTCTCCTCGCTTAGGGACGCGACCACCTCGGGGCTGGCGGCATACAGCCCGTCCTGGATGGCCTCCAGGGTGCCGCCGATCGTGACCAATGGATTGCCCAACTCGTGCGCTATGTCGCTGATCAGCCGCTGCCGCGCTGCCTCATTGCGCTGCAACGAGGCAGCCAGGGAGTTGAAGGCCCGACCGGTGCGCGCGACCTCGTCCTGGCCCCGATCTCCGACCCGCTGGGTCAGATCGCCCGCCTCCAACCGCCCGGCCGCGGCGGCCAGTTGGGTCAACGGATTGGTCAGCACCCGGCTCAGCCACCACGCCAAGATCGTGGCGATCGCCAGCACGACGCCGACGATGCCGAGTACGGCGGGCCAGGCGACGCCTCGGACAAACGGCCCGATCGAGCTCGCCGTACCGAGAAAGAGCAGCGCGGGTGGCGCGTCCAGCGAGCGCCGGACCTGCTCGTCGCAGCGAATGCTCGCCTCCATCGACTCCGGGGTCGTTTCCACCGGGACCAACGCTCCGTATTGGCGGTGGGTGGCGAACCCGGCCTCATGGAGGCACTCGGCCACCAGTTTGGGTGGCGTGACGGTCGCGGCGAAGGACGGATCCTGCTCCAGGCACTTCATCCAGGCTCGCGCCAGTTGGGGCGTCAGCTGCGACTTCGGCATCGGCACCTTGACACCGTCCACTTCGATGGTCGAGGACTCGATCCCGGCCTGGTCCGCGCAGCTGGTCAGGAGCTTCGCCTGGGCATCGGTCATCCCCGAGTTGGCGGTGATGAACGACGGTTGGGCCGGGTCGACCACGGCCCAGGGCCGCTTGGGCAGGGCACGGGGGGTCCGGCCGGCGACGCGGTCGGAGTCGGCGATCTCCTGCTCGGTCTCGGTGCGCAGGGCGATCCGGACGTCGTACTGACTCGACAGCTTGCCGACCAGCGGGCCTACCTCGGACCAGTCTGGGTGGCTGACTCCGTAGGTCACCAATTGATCGAAGATGGCCGCCGTGTCACCCAGGGACCGCTGGGTTTGCTCGCGCATGGTGCGTTGGGCCTGAGCGATCAGCAGCCAGGCACTGGCCGAGGTGGCCAGCGCGGCGATGAGCAAGACGAGCGCGATCACGCGCGTGCGCAGCGACGCCGTCACGGCAGTTCACCACCGTCGTGGAGCTTGTAGCCGCGGCCCTTGACCGTCAGCACGTACGACGGGTGGGCCGGGTCCGATTCGATCTTGCGGCGCAGGTTCGCCACGTGCATGTCGACGGTGCGCTCGCGTGCGTCTGAGTCGAAGCCGGCGAGCACTTCCAGCAGCCGGCGCCGACTCCAGACCACGCCGGGTCGCTCGGCGAGGGCCTCGAGCAGGGAGTATTCGCGGGGGGTGAGTTCGACCAGCCGCCCGTGCACCCTGACCTCGCAGCGCTCCTGGTCGAGGCTCAACCCCGCCACGGAGATCTCGGACGAGCCCGCGACGCTGGAGCGCCGGAGTACGGCCCGAATCCTGGCCATGAGCTGCCGCATCGAATAGGGCTTGGTCACGTAGTCGTCGGCGCCGAGATCCAACCCGACCACGAAGTCGTCGTCGCTGGATCTGGCGGTCACCATGATCACCGCGGTGGGCAGCTGCTCGGCGCGGATGATCCGGCAGACGTCCAGACCGTCCATCCGGGGCATCATCAGATCGAGCAGCAGCAAGTCGGGGCGCTTGGCCCGCAACAACTCCAGGGCGATCAAGCCATCGGGGGCCACGAGCACACTGTGGCCTTCGCGCTCGAGGTAGGAACGCAGCAAACCGGCCTGTTTGGGGTCGTCCTCGGCGATCAAGATGCGAGACATCGGGGTTCCTAGGCTGCGGTGTCCTTCGATCCTAGGGGCCTTGGGCGGGGGCGCGTCGAGGCCCTCCGCGACTGGCTGGCTGGTGTGCATAACTGTCTCCTTTGTTGGCGCAGCGGTGGGGCCGGCGG
>JBAQXA010000344.1:0-11834 GCA_049299195.1 Nocardioides sp. | reverse complement strand
TCACCGGGGGCGAGCGCGATGACCTCGGCGACCCGTCGTCGACGTTGTGAGACGCCGTTGACTGTCGTGGTGCGCAGGTCGAGTTGGACGATCAGGTCGATGGTCGCGGCAAGTTTGCTGGTGGCTAGGTCGTGGGTGACGTGCGGACCGGCCTCCATCGCGCAGGTCACCAGCTTGCGGACAGCGGCGACCGCATCGGAGGCGTGCGTGGTTGAGATGGAGCCCGTGCCGGATTCCATCGCTTTGATCATCGCCCAGATCTCCTTGCCACGGACCTCGCCAACGATCTGGCGTGACAAGTTGAACCGGAAGGAGTCGACCAGGGCGTCGTCGAGTGTGAACTCACCGGCCATGCGTCCGTCGAGGCCGCGTTCGCCAGAGCCGGGGCGGGCCTCCCACGGATGGACGATCCGATGCCGCTTCAGCTCATGCAGGTGCAGCTCGTACTCGGTCTCGAAGGTGCCGATCGCCTCCATCGGGTCGATCTCCGCACACAACGCCCGCACCAGCGTGGTCTTGCCTGCGCCCTGGCTGCCCGCCACCACGATGCTCTTGCGTGCCTTGACCGCAGCCCGCAGGAAGGATGCCGCAACCGGGGTGAGCATTTGCCGCTCCACGAGGTCATCGAGGGTGATCTCCATCAGCCGGTGCCGCCGGATCACGACCGAAGGGCGCGGCGTGACCCATGCGGCCGCCGCGAGACGCGACCCACCATCCAGTCGCAGGTGTAGCCGGGGCTGGGCTTCGGAGAAGCCTCGGGCGTTCACCTCCGAGCGGGAGGCGAGGAAGACCAGGAAGTCGATCAACTCTTCGTCTGAATCTGCCACCGGCGGACCGTCGACCAGCGACCCGTCGATGAGCTCCAGGAGCACGTTGTCGTGGCCGGCGATGATGATGTTCTCCACGTCGTCGTTGTCGACCAGTGGTTGAAGGCGCCCCAGCCGGAACAGCGAGTCGAACACCGCACGGGCGAGCCCGTCCTGCTGGGCTGTCGGCCACGCGGTGTTCCCGGCGTTCACCCGATCCGCGACGGCGGCCTCGATGAGGTCGAGCACGATCGAGCGGCCGAGTTCCTCTTGCGCGGCCTTGTCGAGCCGAGCCCGGTCTGCGGCAACTGCCTGACTCAACTGATCGGACGCTTGGGCTCGTAGCGCCGCCACGAGCGACCAGTCCACGCCGGTCGCGGGGGTGGCATCGTTTGTCGGGTCGAGGGGTTGGACCAGTCGCGGCAGGGACCGGCTCTGGTGCGCGCCGGGCTGAGTGCCGGTCGGAAGTGGTTGCGCGAACAACGGCAGCGCGGTCAGATGCGCCCGGTCGGTTGATGCCTTGTCGACGCTCTCGCTCGTCATGGGCGGACTCCTTCGACCAGCTCGCTACGCCGACGGGAGACGGCCGCGTGAATCGAGGCGATGCCCGCCTGAAGAGCACGAACCAGTGGGCCGGTCTCGAACCGCTTCGGGGGCTGGGCGCCGCGCGAGAACACCGCAGCCGCATCCGGATCGTCGGGGAGTGTGGCGACCACGGGGAGCCCCAGCGCACCGCCGACCTCGCCCGCCTTGTACGGCTGGCCCTCGCCGATGACCACGACGCCTGGCTGCTGCCAGTCGAACGTGCCGCGCTGGATCGAGTCGGCCCATGACCGAACCGCCGACAGCGCCGGCAGGGTCGTCCGGGTCACCAGGAGCGTCAGATCGGCGTTCGTCAGCAGCGGCTCCGGAGACCCGACGAGTCCGAGCCGCCCGGCATCCACGATCACGTCCTGGCCCGTGCTCTCCAAGTCCGCCAGTTCCTCAGCCAATGGCTGCCACAGGTCGCGCAAGGCGGGCGCCTGCGTGTGGGATCGAGTGCCCGCGACGAAGGAGACAGTTGTTTCGTCGATCCGTTGGGCGACCTCGACCAGCCCGTCGTGGATGCTGCTCGCGGTCAGCGCCAGCTCGATTAATCCCGCCTGGTACTCGCGCGTGCCTCGGAAGTAGCCCGCCAGCACACCTGACCCGCCCGTGGGATCGGCCTCGACCAACAGCACAGGACGGGGCCACAACAACGCGAGACCGAGTGCCGTCGTGGTGACGCCGGGCGACCCCGAGGCCGAAGCAAGTGCGATGACAGCCATCAGCGCTCCCGCGAGTCCAGGACCAAGGAGACGTTTCCGGTGGCCGCGCGGGCGGCTAGCACGGCGGCGTCGGCATGCGGGACGAGCAGGTCCACGATCGTCTGCCCGGTCTCCTCGGAGACGTGGACGCCGGCCACGGTCGCGTCGCTGAACGTCGGCGAACCCGCGGGAAACTCCGCGCCCTGCGGCGGAGTCACGACGACCCGCACCCGATCGCCGGTCACCAGTTCAAGTCCAGGTGCCTGCGCAGGGGTCAGGGCGACACCGACGATGGAGTTGTTGCCACTGGGCTCCACCGCCGTCGTGATCGAGTCAGGGGTGAGCATCACGCCTGCGGCGACGTCGTACACCGCACGCTGCCCAACCACCTGATCGAACTGGCTCGCCGCCACGGGCTTGAGTGCCGGGTCCGCGCTCAGCCGAACTCGAGCCAGGTCGTCGGCCCCGATGACGGAGCCACGTTCGATGGTGTGCCGGGCAACGAGGACTTCCTGCGTGTTCGTCGTGGATGTCCAAGCCCACGCCGCAAGCAGGGCGCCCAACAGGACGGCCGCAACGGCGACAACCACGAGGGCAGGGCGTCGGCGAAGTTTCGGCGGCGGCACAAGCTGGCTGGCGGCGGGACACGACTCGGGGTCGAGTGTCCTGTCGTCTCGGGTGGCTGTCTTGCTCATACCTTGCTGCCTTCCTCTGCCGGTTACTGCACGAGCACCTGCGCTTCTCCAATAGCGATCTGGGCCTCCCGGACGAGTCCGTTCAGCCGGATGGTTCCCGTCTGCCCCGCGCCTTCCCATTCGATGATCCAGTCCGACGAGGCGGTGACCGCGAACTTGTGGTCGGGCTTCGACGAGCTGGAGGTGGTGTAGACGTGGCCGCAGTCGGGGGACTTCTTGTTGCCGTACGCCGCCTTGTAGGGCGTCCCTGCCGTGGTACAGGTGACCTTGGTTCCGTCACCCATGTCCCAGGTGACCTTGTGGACCCGAGCAGTTGCCGTGACAGTGATTCCGCCCGCGCTCGCCGAGGCCGTGATCGGACCCCAGGTGTGCTCACCGGGGTCAGCCGCCCACATCCAGACAGGCATCCCAACCAGACCTACGCTGCCGTCCTCAGCCTTCGGGGCGACTCCGATGTTGATCGCGGTGAGCTTCATGTCCTTGATGGCGAGCTGCGCCACCTCGCGCGGCGTCGGCCCCGCCCCCGAGTTCGGCGGCGGGTCAGCCGCCCAGACCCAGATGAGCAGATCGGTTTGCGGCTGGTAGCACTGATAGACCGCGCCCTCCTCGATGTAGACGCCCTCCCAGAACGGATGCCCCGGCCCCGGCTGTGGGTCGACGTACTGGATGTAGCAGCGGTAGCCGTTGGACCAGTAGCCGTACTCCGTGTTGCAGGGCACCGGACCGGGCGGAGGTTCGGTAAGCCCCTGCTTCGTTCCGTCCCAGAAGCAGGCGGCACCGGAGCCGGTGTCCTTCGGTCCGTCGTCGTCCCCGTCACTGGGGTTGCCCGGGTTGCCGGGCACCTCGATCCAGACCAAGCACTCGCCTGTGGCGGGGTCCGTCTGGCCACAGGTCGTTTCGGCGTAGGCGGAAGAAGCCATGAAGACCACCAGCCCGCTGGCGAGGGCTGCGACCGTGACCGCGAAGGTCAGGACGCGGCGCACGGCGCTTTCTCCAAGTCAGAGCCACTCGACACCCGCCACCCGTCGGTCGGTGCCGTCTCCCACGCCGGGTTGGTGACCACGAACCGGGTCCACCCGACATCCTTGCGCCCATCCGTGACGACCGACTTGCCGTCGGCATCGAGGATGTCCACTCCGGTCACGTCCCAGCACACGTCGATGTAGGCCGTCGCGGGATCGTCAAGGCTCACCGACTCGACACTGACGTAGACCACCTTGGTGTCGCCCACCTGGCGGCGCCCGCTCTCACGCTGATTCTTCAGCAAGCGCTTCTGAGCGGTCAGTTGAGTGCTCGACGCGACGGCCTCCAAGTCGGTCTCGGGCCTCTTGGCGTCCTGCCGCACCTGGTCGACCGTGGCGAAATAGGCCCGCACCACATCAGACGCCGCCTCCGAGGCGATCTCGCTCTCCGATGGCGGCATGGGTGTGGTCGGGGCCGGCGAACTCGACGTGCTCTGCGAGGCACTCGGGCTCGCCGCAGGATCATTGCCGTCGTTGGAACACGCACCGAGAGCGACGACAACCAGTGCTGCCGTCGCTACACCTGTAACTCCTCTTGCGTGTGTCATGACCGAGATCCAGTTGCCCCCGCCAGAGCTGCTGACGTTGGGCGCAGATGACGCCTTGCCGACGGACCGGCGAGGTCGCCGTACTCGTATCTTACGTCACATTTTGGACTCTGGACCCTGCTGTCTCTCATGGCTCATGCCTGCCTCCCCGATCGGTGGTCTTTCAGGGGAGGTGTGCCAACCTCTCCAACGCTCGCGTCGAGCGGGCATCAGGTCCACGGCTGACGGTGCGGCACCGATAGGGTTTGACGTGTTCGTCTCGGGGGTGACAACGGTATGGATCATGGAGAGACGCGATGGCCGACTATCACGGGGGTTCTTCCCCGCGAGTGGACCTGACCAAGCGCCAGGGCGGGACACCACCGCCTGTGGTGCCGCCGTCGAGTCCCTTCACGCCGCCACCGGCTGCGCCGCCCGCAGCACCTGCACATCAAACCGCGCCCCCGGCCGCTCCAGTTTCAGGCCGGAGCGGAGGTCGACAAGTTGCCAGCAGCCGCCCGGGAAGCAAGAAGGTGGGCTTGATTGTGGCCGCCGTCGTCGTTGGCGTGCTGGCCGTCGGTGGCGGGGCGATCGTCTTGGGCAATGGGTCCGAGCCAGACGAACGAGAAACGGCCGCCAGTCCAGCCACGCAAGAGGAGCAGTCAGCCGCCGACGATCCAGTGTCGACCGAAAATGCCGACGACCCGACTGAGGCGCCGCCTACGTCGTCGCCCACTCCCACGGCGGACCTGTCCGGCAATCCGATTGTTGACGGCTGGTTCGTTCTCGTCTCCTCCGCACTCAAGGGGTCGGCCGAGGTCGACGCGCTTTCTGGAGTCGCGGCGAACAATGGTGGGCAGGTCGTGGATACGGACTCCTACCAGACAGGATTTGCGAGCGACGGGCGCAGTGGAACCTTGGACGAGCAGGCTGCGGTCGCCCCTGACTACTGGCCAGGGGCGAATGCGGTAGCTGCCGTCATCGGGCCGTTCGCGGACCGGTCGGCCGCCGAGGAGGAGTGTCGGCAGCGCGATGCTCCTCTGGGAAGTTGTATCCGCCAGTTCCGGGCGATCACCACTCCTTCCTCGTGAGCCACTAGGACCCAAGATGTGCGAATCGTGCAATCGCAGCGGAGAACTGAGCCGCCGTGCCCTCCTTGCGGGAGCTGTTGGTGGCGCGGCCGGAGCACTCTTCGCTACGCCGGCGCTCGCCCGACCAAGACTTCTTCTTCAACTTCCGACGGTGACCGTCGCACCTGGACTCGAAATCGTTGCGAGGGATGGCTGGGCGGAGAACCGCCCTCCGCGTGGGAAGATTCGAGTGGAGACCGACGTGCGGTTCCTGCTCGTGCATCACACCGCCGAGCCGGGAAACGACTACGGCCCCGGTGACGCGCCCGCTTTGCTCCGGGGCATGTACGACTACCACACCAGTTCGGCAAAGGGCTGGCCGGACATTGCCTACAACTTCTTGATCGACCAGTTCGGGGTGGTCTACGAGGGGCGGTCCGGAAGCCTGATCCAGGCATCCATCCCGGACGCCACTGGGGGGAGTCAGGGGTTCTCCCAGTTGGCCTGCTTCATCGGCAACCTCGACGTGCAGGCCCCGACCGCTGCAGCGCGGGAGTCGATGGACCGGGTGCTCGCCTACCTGGCCGACCGACACGCAGTCGACATCACACCGGGCGCCACCACCGACTTCGTCTCTAGAGGCTCCAACCGTTACCCACCCGGCGTCGAGGTGCACACCAAGACCGTGGCGGGCCACCGCGACATGAGCGCCACAACCTGTCCTGGGGCCTTCGCCTACGCCATGGTCGAGGACAACTCCTTCGCAGCGCGCGCGTCGGTGATTCGCCAGGAAGCGGCCATCACCCCGACGCCGTCGCCGGCATCCACGGGTGTGGAGCCGCCGTCGCGGGACACGGCGCCTGCCAACGGTGAGGAAGCAGCGGTTACGTCCGCCGAAGCCGGTCACACATCGCCGGAGGCGGGGAGTGATAGCGATGGGTCATCACTGCCGTGGTTGGCTGCTGGCGGTGCCCTGACTCTCGGTGCGGCTGCGGCGGTGCCGCTGCTGCGTAGGCGGTCGCGCCAACAGGACGCTGCTCAGACCATCGGGGATTCGACGGTGACATTGGCAACCCCGGGGGAAGGCGCAGAACCGGCTCGCCCCTCTGCGCCGTCGGAGTAGTGAGAGCCGGGCAATCGCTGAGCGCCAGCTCATCTGGGGCGTCGGTCGCCGCGATACAGCGCCTGCACCGATAGGGTTTGAGGTGTTCGTCTCGGGGGTGACTAACGCTTGAATCTTGGAGTGACGCCATGACCGACTATCCCGGGGATTCCTCTCCCCGCGTAGACCTAACGAAGCCTCGCCAGTCAAGCCCGCCTACGCTTCCGACGGCGCCCTTGACTCCACCGCCGGCTGGCCCGCGCCACGGCGGTGGCGGGCGATCTCCGGCTGGGCCACGTCGAGGGCTGTGGGTCTTGGCGGGAGCCATTGCACTCCTCCTCATAGGTGGTGTTTCGACTGCCCTCGTGCTGGCGCGCGGAGACGACCCTGCCGCCGTCCCGAACTCTTCATCTTCGCTTGGCTCAGGTGACGACTCCACCGTGTCGGATGGCGAGCAGGACCCAGGTACGACCATTGACCATGCAACGACCGGACCCACGGACGAGCCGAGCGCTGAGGCGGTCGAGAGCCCCGATCCTGTTGACGCGGATGCCGATGCCGTCAACGAACTCGATGCGATCGTGACGTCCGACTCGTCGGCGAGTTCTGCTCTCGAAGGTGTGTGGACTGCCCAGCTAGCGTCCAGCGCCCCTGGGGAGTCGCCCACGACGATCCTCGGGAAGTATCACGAGTTGAAGGCTCAGTATCCGGGGGCTCTCCTCATCTGGAGTGGAGACTGGCCGGGGAGTTTTGGCCCTTCAAGCCTTGAGTCGTGGGTCGTGCTTAGCGGCGAGGAATACGGCACCACGCGCCCGCTCCTGGAGTGGTGCGCCTCCGAAGGCTGGTCGGACGGGCAGTGCTGGGCGAAGCGCCTTGCCAAGACCGGCGACGATCCACTGCTCAACACTGATCGCTTCCCAGCCGATGACCGGAACAACTAGTCGGGACATCGAGGAGCAGCGCACGTGTGGTTTCAGCGACTGATCGGTGGTCCCGGCGCGGCGCGCCAGGACCCGAGATGGTCCCAGCTTGAGTCCGCCATGTATGCAGCCACGCGAGGGAATCGGAGCGCGGCATCCCAAGTCTCCAGTTTGGTGGTGGACCTACGCTCGGACCTCGCTGGTAGATCGCTGGAGTCAGACCTCTGGACTCTGGTTGGTTCGGCGGTCGCGTCGCTGTGCGACGACGACATCTTGGATGCCCAAGAGGAGGTGGACCTGATCGGAGCATGCAAGGCGCTCGGGCTCCACATCAAGGACTTGCGCACGATGAACTTCGCGGCCTGGGAGCAGCTCGCAGTGGCGCGGATTAACGACAATCGCCCCCCGACTCTGGCTGATCCGCCCATGATCCTGAAAGCGGGCGAGGTGGCCTATGCAGCCTTCCAAGTCGGTCTTCTCAAGGAGGTCGTTCGCCGTGAGTGGCGCGGGCGGTCGTCGGGAATGAGCGTTCCGCTCGGGATGGGAATTCGCTACCGGTTTGGTGGATCGCGCGGCAAGAGTGTGGTGGTTGGCCAGGATCTGGTCGTCGCGGACTCTGGCGCACTCGTAGTCACGAGCGAGCGCGCCGTATTCCTGGGCAGTCAGAAGACTCTGGAGTTCCGGCGGGACAAACTGGTGGGCCTACAGCAATACACGGATGGGCTACGACTCAACGTCTCGAACCGCCAAGCGCCCTCGCTGTTTCGATTCGGCAAGAACGAGTCGCCCACCGTGGCGGCTGCGCTGGTCGCCACCAACTGACGACCAGCGCACCGACTTCGTCGTGCGTCAGTTCGTCGCCTTGGCAATCGCCTTGTTGACGCGGCTCTCCAGGCCGTTCTGCCAACGCTTTACCTTGGCCGAACCGGGCGTGACTCCCAGCATTCGGTAGATGCCGTGGCAGATGTTGACGCTCAGTCCCCAAATACCGCCGTTGTGATTGAGCTGCTTCGGGGGCATTCCGACGTAGAGTTCGAGCGCTCTCGCCGTCACAAGCGAGCCAGCAGCGTCACGAGAGATGGCGATCTCGCCGCTGTCACCCATCTTGCTGTTGGTTGCGAATCCAGACGGCCCGAGCGACGACACGGACACTCCGCCAAAGGTTCCTCGGAGCGCCGCCATGGCGCCTTGGTTGTGCGCTCGGTCAATGGCAGCCGCAACGGCCGAGGGCGGGTAAGGCACGACGAAACTCACGCCCTCCATAGCCTTCTTGGCGTTCTGGTGGTTCCACCAGATGCCACCGACAAGGGCAGCGATGATCAGAATGGTGATGAGAATGCCCATGCGCTCATGACTCCTTCGGGAACTCGATTGCTTGGAAACCTGGATCAGTGGGCGCTGCACCAGGGTCCTCCGCACTCAGCGCTGCGGAGGGGTCAGAGGCCGAGGGGTTCACCTCGGGAGTAGCGACCGCTTCGAGCACCGCCGTCAGGTCGTCGGAGGGCTCAGGCGCGATCGTCTCGGGGGTCGAAGAAGCTTCCGTAGGCGGATTGCCCGCGTGCCACACTCCCTCGCTGTCCGTGTAGCCACCGCCGACCCGGAGAGGGCGGCCGGTAGCGTGCTCAGGGGTGGAGGCTGCCCCTGCGTCAGCAACCGCTTGCACTACGAGCGGAGCTGTTGTCGGGGTCGGGTCATCAGCAGCCGGTTCGAGTGACTCAACAGCAGACGCTTCGACGGGGGCGGGTGCCTCGGCCGGCGGTACGTCCGGCAGCACGACATCTGGGCGAAGCCAGACGGCCACCGCTGTGCGATCGTCATCGAAGCTCCGGCGATACACGTTGATGTCCAAAAGGAACTGGTCGATGGTCGGCGGCGTCTTCCAGCGATTGGCCAACTCACGGCCAAAGTCATTGGAACCATCGCCGGCAGGATCACCGAGGCCGTCCGTGCCGAGCACGAGCATCTCGCCGGGCTGGAGGTAGATGGTGGCGGCCTCTGGATTGGCAGGGCCAGGCAGCGGCTTGACACTGGTGGATGAGATCGAGCCGCCGAGTTCCTTCCCTCCACCAACAGGAGTCAGGACGTCGCTGCCGTTCAGAATCTGGTAGGCGGCCGAGTCGCCAGCGATGACGCTGATCTCAGCCTCGATACCTACGTGTGTCGGCGATCGCTTTATGACAGCCGCAATGAGCGTGGTTGACATCTTGGATCGAACTGCACGAACGCGCTCGTTGATATCAGTCTCGGCTGCTGCGGGTGGGGCGATCTGGCGGTATTCAGCTTCCTCAACGATGCGTAGTGAGACTCGTCGGGCAAGGAGTGACCAGTCGACCGCGCCGTTCTTTGTGATGTCGTTGGCGGCGAGCTTCACAGCAGCGCGGGCCGCCGTGTCCGCCGCCACCTGTGAGTAGTCGCCTTCGGAGACGCCATCAGCCACGGCAACGACCAGCACGTCGTCGCCCACCAGGATCGAATAGGCGTCCTGACGGGGAGTGCCCTTGTATCGGTGACTCCAACCCCGGGACGAGCAGGCCCGGACCTCCAGAGAGCCAACCGTCAGGAAGTCGAGCGAGGTGTCAGCTACGCCGACGTTCAGGTCGCTGGAGACGGACTGGATTTCGGGCTGACGGCCGGCGTCGCCGATGGCGTTGGTGGGCTCGAAAGGGCTCCACTTGGTGTCTGCTGCTGTCATCGGAACTCCTGGTACCAGTCCTTAGCTGTGGGGCGATCGGCAGGTTTGCCGTGCAGGCTGTTTTGCAGCATCGAGAACGTGCTTTTGGGAACAGCGCTTCTGATGTGGTTGGGGTCTCTGGTCTCGCCTGCTCGTGGCACCCGCGCGAGAATGCGAAGGATTGCCAGCCCGAGCTTGTAGCGGTCGGTCTCGAAGTTCTGAATCGCAAACCCGACTTTGTTGCCGTTGCGCTGCGCGGCGAGAGCTTCCGGCGGCTCCCAGTCGCCGGTGTGGGGCTGACGGCCGAGAGGAGAGCTTCCTCCCTTGGGTCGAACTGCATCCGTGTCAACGAACATGACAGAGACACTCGGCTCAAGTCGGTAGAGGAAGTTCCGGAGAGACAGATCACCGTAGATGACCTCAGCGCGGTGCAACTTGCCGAGTCCGAGCGCGAGGCTGCGGCACAGGAGGAACCGCTGTTCCATGCTGGGGTTCGGGATACGCCAGCGCTGGAAGAAGTCATCTGTGGCTGTCAGGTTCTGTGCCTCGCACGGTCCCTCACTGACCTCGCCGTAGCTGTTGTATTTCTTCGTGAAGTAGGTGCCGTCGAGTCTTGGCAGCAGGATTCCAGAAGCGCCATGCTGGCCGTCAACGACGACGCGGACCATCCAATTGAACTGCTGGTCCATTGCCTTCTGCTGGTCCGGGTGAAGCCCGTCGCGCAGCTTGACGAGAGCCTCTAGACCAAAGATCGGAATTGGGCGGGTTGCCTTCTTGAATCGCTTGTAGACGAGGGGCCACTCCGGGTGCTCGCCGATCCTGAAATCGGGCAGGTCAAAGACCTCGGCCATGCCGCCCTTTGCGAGCGGCTTGAGCTGGCCGAGCTCGTCCTCATCGACCTTCAGAGCCAAACGTCTTCGTCCTCATCCGGCTCGGGGAGCATGAAGGCGCCACTCTCGGAGCCCTCGGAGAACGAGGTCACGGAGCCGACGATGCTGCCGATCAGGATCTCGGCCATCGCCTTGATGCCATTGGCGGCGTCATTCGGGTTCTGCTGGATGAAGGAGCGCATCTTGCCCGGTGGGTAGACCAACTGGTCGAGGATTGCCTTCTTCGCCTGCGCTACGCCGAAGGGAATGAAGTTCGGACGCTCCTTGAAACCCGGGCTGGTGAGGTCTGCGAATCCGCCCTGCCACACCGAGTCGTCATCGGTCGGGTCGCCATCCGTGAGGAAGAAGACGGCGGGCCGGTGGACCTTGTGACCATCGGCCTTCAACTGCGCCACGTCTTGACTGATCTGCTTCTTGAGCAGACTGAAGGCCGCCGCGTAAGACGTGCCTCCGCGCGCGGTGAGGGTCGGGATGTCGTGGGGCGCCACTGTGGTCAGGTCGCACATCGGGATCACGACCTGGGCGTCATCGGAGAAGTCGATGAGCGAGAAGCGCACCTTGTCGGATAGGAGGGGTGAGTCTTCCAGCGCGATCTTGACCTCCTTCACGACGTCATTGCCGCTTTCGATCGGAGCCTTCGGAGTTCCGTCCGGGGTCTGCGAGGCCATCGTCATGGAGTACGAGACGTCCATAACGACGTAGAACGGTAGGACAAGCATCTCGGTCATGGTCGTGGCCTTTCTGTTGGCTCAGATGCAGGGTCTTGGTCGGGCGATCACAAGAGGTAGCTGTGCTCGCGGATGGCGGTTTCGAGGGCTCGGCGTGCGTCATCCTCGGTGTCCGAG
>JBAQXA010000343.1:0-9472 GCA_049299195.1 Nocardioides sp. | reverse complement strand
TTTGCCTGCTAAGCGCCAGGTTTGGCTGCTCGGTGTGACGGGTGAGTCTGGTGTGGTGGAGTGGGAGGTGTCGTACGTCGGGTGGGGTGCTGCTGGCCTGTTGGGGGTATGCCGGCGTCACTTGCGCGTCATACGTCCCACTGGGCGGGCAAAACTTGCGCTTAGCCCGGGAAGTTTTGCCTGCTGGCAGTGCAATTTCACGGCTAACCGGGGAATCCGACCCCCCGGCCGCCCTCTCAGTGGGATTGGAGGGCGGCGAGGCGGCGGGAGGCCTCGGCGGCCTCGCTCGCCTTGAGGTGGGTGTCCTCACCGGTGGCTTCCGCGTGGTCGGCGGCCCACTGGGCCCACCACTGCTGACCGGCCTCGGGGAGGGTGTGGATCGGGTCGTAGTAGGAGTAGGTCTTGGTCAGCGCCTCGGCGTCGTCGGCCTCGATGGACGTGCGGTAGTTCTTGGTCCAGTAGGAGATGCCGCGCTCGGTGTCATATTCGGCCAGCTGGTGGACCCACCGCTTGCCCACAAACGGCACGTCGCAGATCACCCGCGGCGTGGCGAAGCCCGGCAGGTAGCCCATGATGTGGTGCTGCAGCCGCTGTGCATCGGCGACCGAGACCCGCCAGTGCTCGGAGAAGGGGATCATGTCGCACATATAGAAGTAGTAGGGCATGATCTGCGCGCCATCGAGCATGGCGAAGCAGAGGTCGAGCATCGTGTGCGGGTCGGCATTGACGCCGTTGAGCAGCACGCCCTGGTTGCGCACGTCGCGCACGCCGGTCTCCAGCATCGCCTTGGCGGCCTTGGCCACCAGCGGGGTGATCTGGTTGGCGTGATTGGCATGGGTGTGGATCGCGAGCGAGACACCACGGTCGCGGGCGATCCGCGACACGCGCGTCATCCCGGCCTGGACGTCATCTTGCAGCCAGTGGTGGGGCAACCCGATGAGCGCCTTGGTGGCCAGCCGGATGTCGCGGACGTTTTCGACCGCCAAGACCTGGAGGAGGAAGTCCTCCAGCCGCGCCCACGGCATGTTGGCGACGTCGCCCCCCGAGACGACCACGTCACGCACCGACGGAGTTTGCCGCAGGTAGTCGATCATCGCGCCCAGCCGGTCGGCCGGCTTGCCGATGAACTTCAGCTTGTCGATCACTGGGGTCGAGTTGCCGACCAAGTCCATCCGCGTGCAGTGACCGCAGTACTGCGGACAGGTCGGCAGCAACTCGGCCAGGACCTTCGTCGGGTAGCGGTGCGTGAGCCCCTCGGCGACCCACATGTCGTGCTCGTGCAGCGAGTCGCGCGTGGCGTAGGGGTGTGATGCCCAGTCCGTACGCCGGTCGGAGAAGACCGGAATCATGTAATGGCGCACCGGATCGGCGTAGAAAGCGTCGGTCCACGAGCCGGCACCGGCCGGAGAGCCCTGCGGGACCATCGTGTTCATCATCTGCGGCGGGACCAGCATCGACATGGTCGCGCGCTCGTTTTGGTCGCGGTCTAGATCGGCATAGAAGCGCTCGTCGAGCAGGTCGCCCATGAGCTCGCGCAGCTGCTTGACGTTCTTTACGCAGTGCGCGCGCTGCCACTGCACGGACTCCCACTCGGCGACGGTGACGTCGCGCCAGCCGGGGAACCGAGTCCAGTCGGGCTCGACAAGCTCGACCTGGCGGTAGGGGTAGGGCTGACCGCCGAATGCCTCTGCGCCGGGACCGGCGGCACGGGTCTCGCTGCTGTCGGCAACCGATGTCATGGGTGTCTCCTGGTTCACGCGTGCACGCGCTCAGTTGTGCGCGCGCGGGACTGCATGAAAGAGTAGGCGAAGAACCTTCGGTGAGTCCAATGCCTCGCCGGACGATTTGCGGTCGAGTTGGCAGAATGAGGGAAGGACCGTCCGTGACGAGCGCGCCAGCGAAGAATGTTCAGCCACCAGAGGCCCCCAGTCCTTTTGGGCTTTCACGGGTACTTGATCGCCCCCTCGTGCTGCCTCAGGCCGCTGCGCGCTTGGCCAATCACCCCGAGATCGCAGCCGACGAGGTGCTCATCGATGTCGAGCGGCTCAACCTTGACGCGGCGTCCTTCCGCCAACTCGAGACCAAGCACGCGGGCGACGGGGCCGCCGTGCGCGCGGAGGTCCTCGCCATCATCGCCGAGCGCGGCAAGATGCAGAACCCCGTCACCGGCTCGGGCGGCATGCTTGTCGGCACCGTCAGTGCCGTGGGCGAGTCCTCGACGCTTGGCCTCCAGGTCGGTCAGCGCGTGGCCACGCTCGTGTCGCTCTCGCTCACCCCGCTGCGCATCACCGACGATCTGGTCGACTGGGACGGCGCCAGCGAGCAGGTGCCCTGCCGCGGCCAAGCGGTCCTTTTCGGCCGCTCGATCGCCGCGGTGATCCCCGACGACCTGCCGGCCGAACTCTCCCTGGCCGTGATGGACGTCTGCGGCGCCCCGGCCCTCACCGCCCGCATCGTCGGGCAGTATGCCGCCGCGGCAGCAAGCGCGCCCGACTCCCGGCCCCCGTCGGTTGTCGTCATCGGTGGCGCTGGGAAGTCCGGCTCGATGAGCCTGGCCGCCGCCCGCAAGGCGGGCGCCGGCCAGATCATCGCCCTCGTGCGTGATGAGGCCGAGCGCGAGCGGCTGACTGCCGCGGGCCTCGCCGATGTCATCCACGTCACCGACGCCCGCGACCCGGTGGCGGTCAGCGACGCCGTCACCCAGTCCGCGCCCGGTGGCGCTGATGTCACGGTGGTCTGCGTCGACGTGCCCGGCTGCGAAGGCGGCGCGATTCTCGCGACCGCCTCAGGCGGCACGATCATCTTCTTCTCCATGGCGACCTCGTTTACCGCGGCCGCCCTCGGCGCGGAGGGTGTGGCCGCCGATGTCACCATGCTGATCGGCAATGGCTACGTCCCCGGCCACGCGGCCTACGCAATGGACCTGCTGCGCGAGCACGCCGGGGTCCGAGCGCTCTTCGAGCAGCGGCTCTAGACAGACAGGCGGCACCGTGAGCATCGGAAAGCTCGAACTCGACAAGGGCGAGGTCAAGCAGGCGCGTCGACTGGCGCGCAAGGTCGGCAAGCCGATCGTCAAGCTGGCCCGGCGGCATACGACCGTCTCGGTCGAGCGCGCCACCCTGCGACTGGCCGGCCTCTCCGGCGCCGACCCCGACGGCACGCCGTGGGTCAATCGGCTCGTCGATGCCGTGCGCGCCGATGTCGGTCTCGAACACGGCATCAGCCTGCCGGTCTGGCATGCCCTGCGGCAGGGCCGCGCGACCGATCTGTTGTCGCTGGCGCAGCAAGCGTCGAGCGGCGCGGTGCGCTTTGACCTGCCCGAGGGCACTGACGCGGTCCGGGCCGCCACCGAGTCCCGCAAGGCGGTCCACCGCGGCATCCGCACGATCGATCAGCAGCGGGCACGCCGCGAACGCCTGATCGACACGATCGGCGACGCTCCGCGCAAGCCCTGGATCTACCTGATCGTCGCCACCGGCGACATCTATGAGGACATCCCCCAGGCGCAGGCAGCCGCCCGCGAGGGAGCCGACGTCATCGCGGTGATCCGCTCCACCGGCCAGAGCCTGCTCGACTTCGTGCCGGAGGGCGCCACCCGCGAGGGCTTCGCCGGGACCTACGCGACTCAAGAGAACTTCCGCCTCATGCGCGCGGCCCTCGACGAGACCTCGCGTGAGCTCGGCCGCTACGTGCGGCTGACCAACTACGCCTCCGGCCTGTGTATGCCGGAGATCGCGACGCTGGCGGGCCTCGAGCGGCTCGACATGATGCTCAACGACTCGATGTACGGGATCCTCTTCCGCGACATCAACCCGATCCGCACGTTTGTCGATCAGCGCTTCAGCCGACAGATCCACGCCCGCGCCGGCATCATCATCAACACCGGCGAGGACAACTACCTCACCACAGCAGACGCGGTCGAGGCCGCCCACACGGTCACCACCTCCCAACTGCTCAACGAGTACTTCGCGAAGGAAGCCGGCCTCGAGGACTGGCAGCTCGGCCTCGGCCACGCGTTCGAGATCGACCCGGAGGTCCCCGACTCCTTCCGGTTGGAGCTCGCCCACGCGATGCTGGCCCGCGATCTCTTCCCTGACGCCCCGCTGAAGTGGATGCCGCCCACCCGCCACATGACGGGCGATGTCTTCCGCGGCTATCTCCTCGATGGCTTCTTCAACCTCGTGGGCGCACTGACCGACCAGGGCATCCTGCTGGTCGGCATGATGACCGAAGCGGTTGTGACGCCCTGGATCTCCGACCGCGATCTGGCCCTCCAAAACGTCCGCTACGTCATGAACGCCGCGGGCAACCTGCACGAGGACTTCCGGCCGACCAAGGACGGCTTCATCGAACGGCGCGCCCGGCAGGTGTTGGGCGAGACGATCGAGTTGCTCGAAGACATTGCCCACGACTCCGACGAAGCCGGCCACCCGCCGCTGCTGGCGGCAATCGCCGACGGCACCTTCGGCCTGATGCGCCGCCCCGCCGAGGGCGGCAAGGGCCTCGACGGCGTCGCAGTGAAGGCCGACGGCTACTACAACCCGGCCACCGACCTCTTGGAGGGCCAGTGACGACCGACGCGAGCGCCAACACCCCGCCCGCGGAGAGCGCCCCGGCGGGCCCGACCACCGGCATGATCCGGCCCTACGGCGACACAACCGGCGACGGCATGGTGCAGATGTCGTTCACGCTGCCGATCAAGCACTCCAAGACGGCCGAGGGCGCCGCCGCGCAGTTGGCCAACAAGATGGGCATGGACCCCGCACTCGTTGTGCACGCCAAGCCGATGGGGGAGGGCTTCACGTTCTTCGTCGTCTACGGCCGGGTGAATCACCTCGTCGACGTCAGCGCGGTCAAGATTGTCGAGCGCGACTACCCGCTGCTGAGCCCCAAGGAGGCCAACGGTCTCGTACGCCGCCACCTCTCGCGCAAGTTGGTCGTGGTGGGCGCCTGCATCGGCACCGATGCTCACACAGTGGGCATCGATGCGATCTTGAACATCAAGGGCTTCGCGGGGGAGAAGGGCCTGGAGTACTACCGCGAGTTCAAGGTGATCAACCAGGGTGCGCAGGTCTCGGTTCCCCAACTCGTGGAGCGAGCGCAGGCGGAGCGCGCCGACGCGGTGTTGGTTTCCCAGGTCGTGACCCAACGAGACGCCCACCTGCTCAACACCCGCGAGATGTCCGCCGCGTTCCGCGAGGCCTACCCCGCCGAGAAGCGCCCGCTGCTGGTGGTGGGCGGCCCCCGCTTTGATGAGCAGATGGCCGCCGAACTCGGGGTCGACCGCGTCTTCACGCGTGGTACGACGCCGGGAGAGGTCGCGAGCTACCTCGTCCATCGTCTGGTCACCGAGAGGATCCCGTCATGAGCCAGTCCCCTGCAGAGGTCGGCACCCGCGTCGTCCACCGGCGCTACATCCCCTACAGCCACGCCCACTACGCCGGCAACCTGGTCGACGGGGCCTATTCGCTGGGGCTCTTTGGCGACGTCGCCACCGAGATGTGCATCCGCACCGACGGCGACGAGGGCTTGTTTGCGTCCTACTCCGATGTCCAGTTCCTGGCCCCGGTGCGCGCGGGCGACGTCGTGGAGATCACCTGCGAGTTGGTCCGCGCCGGCACCCGGTCGCGACAACTAGCCTTCGCCGTCCTGATCGTGGGCCGCGGTGCAGCCACCCCTGATGCGCCGGGCGCGGCAGAGATGCTCAGCGAGCCGATCGTCGCCACCACAGCCACCGGCACAGTCGTGGTGCCCCCGCGCGGCTGACCGCGAGCCGACCCTCGCCCAGCAGCGCCCGGACCACCACCCCCGCCCCGTAGGCTTCGACGAATGAAGCTGGCGGCAAGGAGCGCACTCGCGCTGTTGGCGGGTGCCGCCCTGTCGGCCACCGTGCCGCCCGCGGGCATGCCGTGGCTGATCCTTCCCGCGCTGGCGCTCTTCTTTGCCACGTTGCGGGGGCTGCGGCCCAGCAGAGCCTGGCTGCCCGGCCTGGCCTTCGGGGTCGGCTACATGTTCTTGCTGCAGTCGTGGATGGTCGCTGTCGGGCCCGATGCCTGGATCGGGATCAGCTTGCTGGAGGCCGCCTTCTTCGGACTGCTTGGCGCCCTGCTGGTCGCCGTTCCACAGGCCCGGCACACGGCGTGGCCCCTGTGGTGGTCGGCCATCTGGGTTGTGGTCGAGCAGGTCCGCACCCACTGGCCCTTCGGCGGGATGCCCTGGGGGCGCCTGTCGTATGCCGTCCTCGACACCCCGACTGCCGGCTGGCTGCCGTGGATCGGGATGACCGGGGTCAGTTGGCTCCTGGCCTGGGCGGCAGCTTCGCTCACCCAACTGCTCGCCGAGGCATTCGCCCGCACGTCGCGGGGCGGCGAAGCAAGCGTCGGGGAGCCTCCGCTGCGGCTCGCTCGAGCGCGCGCCGCGCTGACCGGGACCGCCGTGCTGCTGCCGCTCGTCCCCGGCCTGTGGGGCGGGCCCCTCGATTCACCCGCTCCTGATCCGGCCGACGCGGCCGACGGTCGCATCGTCACGGTTGCCGCTGTGCAGGGCGAAGTGCCCGGCGACGGGACCGACGTGCTGCTCGACCCTCGCGGGATCACCCGCAACGTCGCCGTCGCCACCGAGCGGCTGGCTAGCGAGCGGTGGGCGAGCGGAGCCCGGCCGGACCTGGTCATCTGGCCGGAGAACTCAACGGCAGTTGACCCGTTTGAAAACCTCGACGTGCGCGGGTGGATCGAAGACGCCGTGGCTGCGGTCGGGGTGCCTGTGGTGATCGGAGTGATGGCCAACGGACCGCGCCACGATCAGGTGCTCAACCAGGGGATCGTGTGGACGCCCGAGGCCGGCCCGGGGGAGCGCTACACGAAGCTGCACCCGGTGCCGTTTGGGGAGTACATCCCTTACCGCTCGTCCTTGCCGTTCGTGGCCAACTTCGGCAACCTGCGCCTGATCGGTCGCGACATGATGCGCGGTCGCGAGGTGCGTCCCCTCCACGTCGACACTGTTGAGGGGGCGGTTCGGATCGCCAACTCACTGTGCTTCGACGTGGCCTATGACGACGGCATCTACACCCAGATCCGCCAGGGTGCCGAGTTGCTGGTGGTGCAGACCTCCAACGCCAAGTTCGTGCACACCTCCCAAATCGAGCAGCAGTTCGCCATCTCGCGCCTGCGCGCGATCGAGGCGCGCAAGCCGCTCGTGGTGGCCTCGATGAACGGGGTGACCGGCCTCATCGCGGCGGACGGCAGCATCACCCAGCGGGCGCCGGTGCTGAGGTCGGGCTTCTTGGTCGGCGATGTTCGCCTGTCCGGCGGAGCAACGCCCGCCATGTGGATGGGGCCGGCCCTTGGCTGGTTGGCGTTGGGTCTCGCGGGTTGGGCCTGGGTGTTCGCGGCGCTGACGTATCGTCGTGGGCGTCGTCTCGTCGCCGTCGAGATGACCGGCCAATCCTCGACCAGACAGGTTTCTGCACGATGACCGATCCGACTCTCGGGCGGGTGGTGATCGTCATCCCCACCTACAACGAGGCCGACAACCTCGGGCTGATCGTGGCCCGCCTCCGGGCCGCCCACGCCGGGCTCGACGTGCTGGTGGTTGACGACAACTCCCCTGACGGGACCGGCCAATTGGCCGATGAGCTGGCCGCCGCCGATGAGCGGATCCACGTCCTGCATCGCACCGAAAAGGCGGGCCTCGGCGCGGCATACGTCGCAGGCTTCCGGTGGGCACTCGACGAGGGCTACGACGTGATCGGCGAGATGGATGCCGACGGATCGCACCAGCCTGAGCAGCTCCACCGCCTGCTGCGTGCTCTCGAACAGGCCGATCTGGTGATTGGGTCTCGGTGGATCCCGGGAGGATCGGTCGTCAACTGGCCCGCCAGTCGCGAACTGCTGTCTCGAGGCGGCAACTTGTATGTCCGACTGCTGCTCGGTGTCGGGGTCAAGGATGCGACGGCCGGCTTCCGTTTGTTCCGCAGGAGCACGCTGGAGTCCATCGATCTCGATTCGGTGCGTTCGGCAGGCTATGTCTTCCAGACCGACCTGACGTGGCGCACGCTCCAGGCCGGGTTGCGGGTCGTCGAGGTGCCGATTGAGTTCGTGGAGCGAGAACGAGGGGACTCCAAGATGAGCCGAGCTGTCGCGACCGAGTCATTGCGCAGGATCACGAGTTGGGGTCTGCACGAGCGGCTGAACCAGGGACGGCGCCTGGTGCGGGGCGGTCTGCGGCGGACAGGTGGCCAACGATGAGCGGCGTGCGGCGGATTCCCCTGTGGCCGCTGGCGGTGGCTTTTGTGGCTGTCCCGCTGATCGAGATCTACGCCATCTTAGCGGTGGGACGGGCCATCGGCGCGCCCTGGACGATCGCGCTGCTCGTGCTCGACAGCATCGTGGGAGCCTGGCTCATCAAACGCGAGGGACGCCGCGCCTGGGCCGCACTGGGGGAGGCGCTCGGAAGCGGGGCGATGCCGGCGCGAGAGCTCGCCGATGGCGCGCTCATCCTCATCGGGGGCACGCTCATGCTGACGCCGGGCTTTGTCACCGATGCGGTCGGGATGTTGATGATCATCCCGTTTACGCGCCCCTTGGCCCGGGCAGTGTTGACTCGGTTCGTGGCCCGGCGGCTGCCCGCTGCGGTCATCGTGGGGCAGATGCCGATGGGTGGACACACAACAACTCGCCCCGGTCCAAGTCCACAAGGGGACGTGATCCGAGGCGAGGTTGTCGACGACTGATCCGCAGTTATCAGTCGAACCCCTCACGGGTTGTTCAGTTGGTCCAGCCTCAGCCGTGTGTGCCCACAGCGTGTGTGCCTAGGCATCCGGCGGAGCGCGGGAATCAGGCGGTGCGAGCCGTCTTCTTGGCGTTGATTCGGTGGAGGTGGGCCGGGCCGATCTCGCCGCCGCGCAGTCGGGCGAGGCGCTCGCTGAGGATCTCCGCCAGCTCACGAACCGAACGGCGCTCCAGGAGCATGTCCCAGTGGGTGCGCACCGGCTTCTCGTTGCGCGGCTCCGGCTTGATGCCGTCGACGCTCAGCGCCTCGGCGCCACAGCGGGGGCACTCCCAGATGGCGGGGACTTCGGCCTCTTCGGCCATGGTGATCTCGAACTGGTGGCCCGACGCGCAGCGGTAGCCGTTTTGCTGCCGTGCGGCGAACTCGATTCCTCGCTCGTCCTCGAAGCTCTGGCCTCCGAGACGGGCGCCCCTCAATGTGCGCTCTGCCATTACGTTCTCTTCCTCCTGAGAAGTCGTCCCCCGGTTACTTACTGATGAGTAGACGGCGCCGTTCGGGACCCATGACGCGGAACTCTGGGAGAAATTCCCGGGCCAGATCGACTGCCTGCCGCGGGCGTTGCGGCGTCTACGCAGGGGGTGGAACGAGCAGGAGCGTTGAGAGATTCCGGTGGTGGCTGAGGTCACAGGGACTTATCAGGTTGTACTGGGCCCTCCGCACCGAGCCGGGATGGGTCAGATCA